>NZ_JADYWQ010000014.1:0-121692 GCF_015864725.1 Pseudoalteromonas sp. NSLLW24
TTTTTTCACCCAAATTTGTATGCAAATAGCATAACATTTCTTTCTTAATGGGTGACCAAAATTACTCTACCACTACAACAACCATTCTAAATTTTATGAAAACACTAATAGATTGAAGCAAAATAGGAACTCAGCTATGGTTTGTTTATTAATAAAAACAAATAAAAACGAGTTAATCAGCTGGCTCGTTAGGTAATTCAATGAATACTGCCATCGATGAAGTCACAAATAATTACCAAGACTGGAGCTTAGACAAATTATCGTATGTTGATGGGTTACTAACACTGAACCTTAAAACTTATATAAAAGACGATGATCCCGTAAGGTTTATGGTTGTGTTTACAAATACCGTTTTATTTGAAACTTATGATGAAAGTACCCATTTTCATGACTATCATCAAAACCGTGATTCGGGCGTAATCGGCGTGTATTCTGATTCAAGCTTATTGGAGTATGCGCAAACTAAAACGAATACTTTCAGTTTAAACAACAGTAAGCTGTTTCATTATTCAGTAATGACTACAAATGAAATCATTCATGTTTTAACAAATATTGAGCCTCAGGTGATAAACGTTACCTAACAAAACGCGCTGAGGTGGGCGACTAGTAAAATTTGGCTATTAATTGTGGGAAGCTGAAAATAGTAAGTAAGATTTTAAAAACTTTATAACAAGGAACGTATATGAATTTATCTGAAGGCAAAACTGTAATTGAGTTTGAAATATCAGAAACAGGCCACCAAATTGTTGAAGCTAAAATTAACGGTAAATTATTACGTTTTATTTTAGATACTGGCGCTGGAACATCTGTTTTAAACAGAGGATGCCTAAGTGAGCTAGGCATTGAAGAGACACTAAACATTGAGAATGCAGCAGGCTTGGGCACTTCGGATCACGCTATGGGAGATATAGAAGTTGATTCAATTGAGTTTGGTAGTGCCTTGCTTGAAAGTCCAGGCTTTGTGTCACTTAATCTTGACCATGTTCAGGTAGCGGGTGGTGAAAAGGGAGTACATGGCTTGTTAGGCTCTCCTTTTTTTACTCAATACCAAGCAGTTATCGATTTTTCAAAAAATAGGTTAGAGCTTTTTAATAAAAAAAATTAAATAACTAACCTAAACTTGTTCTTTAGCCGGTTTTAGCTATCGCACCATATTTATGGGCTTAATTATGGCATGGTGCGACAGCTGTTATTGTTTACAATTTGTATTTCAAAGCTACTTTTCTAGTTCTTTTCTAATAATTCTTTTCTTATAATTTCAGCCCCAGCGCTCAAGGCATTTAGTTTACCTCTGGCTATATGGTGAGGTAGTGGAGCCATGCCGCAGTTTGTACACGGGTAGAGTTTGTCGGCATCTACGAATTGCAGTGCTTTACGCAGCGTATTAGCTACTTCTTCTGGTGTTTCGATAGTATGATTTGCTACATCAATTGCGCCTACCATTACTTTTTTACCGCGAATGAGTTCTAGTAAATCCATTGGTACATGCGAGTTATGGCACTCTAGTGAGATAATATCGATATTAGATTGCTGAAGCTTAGGGAATGCTTCTTCGTACTGTCGCCATTCGCTTCCTAGTGTTTTTTTCCAATCTGTATTTGCTTTAATGCCGTAGCCATAGCAAATATGCACTGCGGTTTCGCATTTAAGCCCTTCAATTGCTCGCTCTAAACAGGCAATTCCCCAGTCGTTCACTTCATCAAAAAATACGTTAAACGCGGGCTCATCAAATTGAATAATATCAACGCCTGCGGCTTCTAATTCTTTTGCTTCTTGATTAAGAATGATGGCAAATTCCCACGCTAGTTTTTCGCGGCTTTTATAATGGTCATCGTAAAGCGTGTCAATCATTGTCATTGGGCCTGGCAATGCCCATTTAATAGGTTGTTTGGTTTGCTTGCGTAAAAATTTAGCGTCTTCAACAAACACAGACTTTTGACGGCTAACAGGGCCCACAACGGTGGGTACGCTTGCGTCGTATCGGTCACGAATTTTTACTGTTTTACGTTTTTCAAAGTCAACGCCATTTAGGTGCTCTATAAATGTAGTTACAAAATGCTGCCTTGTTTGCTCACCATCGCTAACAATATCAATACCTGCTTGTTGTTGGTCGAATAATGACAAGCGTAGGGCGTCGTGTTTGCCCTGGGTTAATTCATCACCTTGTAATTTCCAAGGTGACCAAAGTGTTTCTGGCTCTGCAAGCCATAAAGGCTTAGGTAAACTGCCAGCGGTAGATGTAGGTAGTAATTTTTTCATAATAAATAATGCCGTATATTTTAGTTAATTATTAAACGTATCGTTAAGCGCGTTATTACTGGATGTTACTATTAGTTGTTATGACAGATAGCGAGTAGAGAATTGCTCAAGAACCGTTTGATACGGCTTGATAAAATGCTCTTGTGCAAACTTGCCTTGCTCATTTGCTAACTTGCCGCGCTCTTCTCGGTCATACACAATTTGCGTTAGTGAATGATCCAAGTTTTTTAAGTTTGGTTTATATGATTTACCCGCTGTTGCGTTGGCATTATAAATCTCTGGTCTGTAGATTTTTTGAAACGTTTCCATCGTACTAATGGTGCTTATAAGCTCAAGATTGCTGTAATCATTAAGTAAATCACCAAAGAAGAACAATGCTAAAGGCGCGGCGCTATTTTGTGGCATAAAATAACGTACCTGTAAGCCCATTTTTTTGAAGTATTGCTCTGTTAAAGATGATTCATTTGGTTCGTATTCTACGCCAAGTACCGGGTGTTGGTTTTCGGTGCGGTTGTAGGTTTTGTTATCTGACACACTTAGGCATATAACCGGTGGTTTTTTAAAGTGTTGTTTGTATGTATCCGAATTTACGAATGACTGAAATAGCTTGCCATGTAAAACCCCAAAGTCATCTGGAATGCTAAATTGAGACTTACCTTTATTATACTCTTGTAGAAGTACGCTAAAGTCGTAGTCGCGCACATACGATGAAAAGTTGTTTCCTACAATACCTTCAATGCGTTTATTTGTTTTATGATCAACAATATTTGTTTTTAATATTTCGATTGATGGGAAGCTTTCGCCGCCATCTTCAATACCTATCTCAACAGAGATAATTTCAAGCTCAACAGCATAACGCTCACCTTTGGTGTTATCCCAATGGGCTAGGGCATTAAAACGGTTGTTAATCATGTTTAAGGCGTTACGTAAGTTTGCTTTGCGGTATTCACCTCTGGCTAAATTAGCAAAGTTGGTTGTGATACGCGTGTTAGTTGATGGATGATAATTTTCGTCGAGTGAAACGCTCTTAATATTAAATGTAAAATCTTTTTTCATCGTGTTTATATCCAATTTTATAATTTAAACCTGATTGATGCTCTGCGCTCTATTAGCCTTGCAACTTACTTAGCTGGCTTAGCTGGTTTAGGTATTCAGCGGCTTTAAGTTGTTAAATAGTGTTTAGCGCTAAGGAATGAGTAATTTATACGTTGATTGGTATATGAAGAAAAACGGTTTAATTTCACATAAAACATGAGTCATATTCATTACACATTATTGTTAGATGCGATTACGTAGTAATTGGCGAAAAAAAGGCATAAATCGATAAAAATAAAGGATGGATGTTTAGCCGTTTAGACTTCCTTGTCGTTGATGTGTACTTTATTCATGTTGAACATGAGGAATATTCAAATAGTTTTTTTTGTAGCTATATCAGTATATTAGTTAAGTTTTTAGTATGTTGCGTCGCTGTTTATAATAAATGTCGTCACGGGTAAGTTCCATCTAGCTATATAAGTAGATACCTTAGCTAATCTAATCTCAAAAGATAAACCGACTTTTCTGAGTACGTATATAAATGCCTGTAAATTAATAAAAGGCTATAAATCATATTAATGGCAATGCCAGTGCGTTAACTAAGTTATACTCGTTTTTCATCACCTCACCTATTGAGTATTCGTGGATATCAAAGGCACTTGTATTGCATCAACTATTGATGAGCATGGCCCAGTTTATGTATATCAAACAAAAAAGAATCTTATTCTCAGCTTTGACGGAAAAATTTATCAAAGCTGTATTAAATTAAATAATATTAACGGGTTAAGCTTAGCTTATACGCAAGCTATGATGGCTGCGCTTTTTTTTATTCCGCACTTAAAAACCGCGATGATAATGGGACTTGGGGCGGGCTCTATAGCAAAAAGTCTTTATCATGCGTTTCCTGCACTGACTATACATACCGTTGAATACCGCAAAGCCGTTGCTGATATGGCTATAAAATATTTTGAAGTCCCTGTGTCAGAACGTTTGTTTATTCATATTGATGATGCGGCAAACTACATGAAAAAAACGCAGATAAAAACGGACGTTATTTTTTCTGATTTATATAGCTCAGAAGGGATGGAATCAGATCAGGTGCAATCATCCTACTTACGCGATTGTAAAAATGCGCTTACTTTTGATGGTGTTTTAGTACTTAATATTTGCCATACCAAAATTGGGCAGAGGGAAGCGTTCGATCAACTACTTGAGAAAGAATTTGCAGGAAAGATTCTTAGTTTTATTATTGAAGGCGGTAATAAAATTGTTTTTGCTTTTAACAATACAATACCTGCACTTAGTGAAGACGAATTACTTGCTAAGGCTCACGCGTTACAAAAATTAATAAACGTACCAATGACGCGCTATGCCGGGCTTTTATTTAATTAAAATGGTTAGTTTGATTTACTGGTAAATGACGCGTTTGAATCCATCCATCTATCTGTTGTTCATTTAAACTTGGTTAAACTAATCATACTCTGAATAAAAATAATAAAGTACGTACCCGTACGGAAACACTCATACATGGATTACTGTAAAAATATAATCGCTAAATTTATAAGCGCGATGCAAAAGCGACCTGGATTGTTGGCTGTGTTGGCATTTTTGTCGGGCGTTGCTAGCTTTGCACTTGTAGATAGAAAAGAGTCTTTTTCGCAAGTTATTGCGATATTTTTGCTTATTAGTTGGTTGTGGCTAATTATTGATAATTGGTTACGTGACAAAGTAGAAGAAAAGTTTGGTGTGGCTGTATCTCCTAATGTAATGCGTTTTGCTCTGCAAATGGTGCAACAAGAAAGTCTATTTTTTGCTTTGCCGTTTTTTTTAGCGGTTACGCAGTGGGATCATCCTCAAGCATTTTTTACCTCCCTCATTGTGTTATGTGCGGTTATATCGGTTATAGACCCCTTTTATTACAAAAAACTTGCTAGAAACCGTACGTTATTTAGTGTGTTTCATAACTTTGCTTTATTCGTTGTTTTACTCGTTACATTACCTATTTTGTTAAACCTTACAACAAGCCAAAGTTTAGCCGCAGCCCTTGTAACGGCTGTAGTGGTTACTCTACCGAGTTTAAACAATTTAATGCCTAATGCACGCTGGTGGCGTTTTCCTATTCTTGTATTGATTTTATGTGCTTTGAGCACTGCTGTGTGGCAATTAAGGAGCTATGTGCCTCCTGCTGCGCTGCGATTAACCGATATTACGTTAGCTCATGAAGTTGATTTACAGCATAAAAAGCCAGTAGGGAGTATTAAACAGTTAGACTCTTATACACTGCACCATCAAGGTTTATATAGTTGGACTGCTGTTAAAGCACCAAGAGGCTTAAATGAAAAAATATTTCATGTGTGGCTTCATAATAAAAAAGAAGTTGATCGGATCACGTTAAATATAAACGGCGGGAGAGAGCTAGGTTATAGAGCGTGGACACACAAAGTAAACTTTCCTAAAGACTCTGTTGGTAAGTGGCAAGTAAAAGTAGTCACCGAATCAGGTCAGTTAATAGGTTTAACGAAATTTACTGTTACACCTTAATTAACTTAGTCGGCTGTATTTTAAACACATAGCTGATATAGTTTTTGCATTCCAAACTAATGGACATAGTTTATGAGTATTGCTTTTGAGATTTTTATTTGGCTAATTGTTGAAACTGGTTTGAGTTTTTTATTTTACTCGACCGGTTGGCTGCTATTAAAAGTGGTAACGTTGGGGCAGTATAAAAGCGAGTTTAAGGATTTTGCATCTTATAAAGCGAGTAAAGCTAGAAGAGTCGACTTAATCTTCTTACTCGGTTTTTGTTTTTATGTTGCACTCATTGCCGTTATGGCTTATTTAAATCACTAAACTGGCCAACAAATTAGGTTAATAATTTTAAGAATAATAAGCAGCTTAATGAGTTATTGCTGCTTATAGTTTTCCCCTTTACCGCACTTTTTTACACTTCCTACTTATACTTTTCCTGTTTTTGCAATAGGGAACACCTCACCGTGAGTACTATAACTATCATCTGAACTATTAAATTAAGTACCTGCTAGAGCATTGCTCGGTGCGTATATAGCTTTGGTTTGTTGGTTGAAATCCGAGCTAATTGCAACTTGTAGTTTATGGGTAATACTTAGTAAATACTTCAAATCTAATAAATAAAACAATAAATGTGCATCCATTTATTGCGCTAATACGTTTTATAACAATACTATGCGCCACTTTTTACCATTTATGATGGTTTTGGACTTAATAAATGACTCACTATTTAAAATATGTATTTGTTATTACGACTCTAGCGGGAGTAAATACAGCTTACGCACAAGCAAAAACACAAGAGCACTATCAAGAGCTTGAAGTGGGCGTAGGCGGAAATATTAAGCATACCAATACTGACGTAAATTATAAAAATAAAGAGTTTGATTTACATATTCACCCATTATGGGAAAGCCGATATGTAACCGAAGGTCGAGATAACCTTGCTGGTAATGGTATTGCATCAATTGCTACTGAGTTTAATTATAAAAACTTTGCGGTGATCCCTTGGGCGGCAAAAGGTATTAGTAGTGATTATTCAGAGCTTAATTTAAATGCTATTTATACCGCTCACTTATCTGAGCGGATAGAGATGTATGTAGGTTATAACTATATTAAAGCTCGTGAAGAAGGCATTGATGCTCACGATAATGAGCTAAGCCTCGACTTTGCGTATTTTTATGCAGACGATATTCAATTATTAAGTAGTGTTTATCATTCATTTGATGCCAGCGGTACATTTTTGGAGATGGCAGTAAAAAAAGATTTTTATATTAACGATTTACTATCAGTAGATATTCAATCGGGCGTGGGGTTTAATGCGGGGTATGTTAATGATGGGCACAACGGAATTAACAACGTAAAGTTTACTGCAAACTTGTCGTATCAGCTTTTTAATCAGTTAGCCTTATACACATATACAAGCTATAGCATTGCAGTTAATAAAGATGAAAAACGCTTTGTAGGTGACGAGACACTTCGAAATATATTTTGGGGTGGTGTAGGGCTAAGTTATCAATACTAGGGCGTGTTTGCTTTTCGAGGGTGAGTTTACAGCTTTTAAATTATTCGTATGTTTTGAATCAATAAACCATGCGTATGTGTAATACACAATAACTAAAAAATGTTAGTGTTTAGCTATCGTTTAAACACAGTTGAGAATTACATATGAAGTTTTTAGTATTTTTAGGCACAGTACGCGATAGTACACCACCAAAGCCAGCTCGCTTAGGTTTAAGGGTTTCTAGGGCTTGTATAGAATGCTTAACAGAGCATTTTGGCGATCATGAGTTTGAGCTAATTGATGCGTTGGATTTTCCTAGCGAAAACGTATTTAAACCACATTTTGCATACGCTAATAGTAATGCACCTACAGAGCTCACTCTATTAGCTGATAAAATTAAAGCCGCAGATGGTTATATAATGATTAGCCCTGAGTACAATCACAGCATGAGTCCAGCCCTCGCTGACTTACTTAATCATTTTGGTAGCTCACTATTTTCGTATAAACCAAGTGCAATAGTAACTTACTCAGCAGGACAGTGGGGGGGCGTAAGAGCGGCCATTAGCATGCGTACTTTTTTATCTGAACTTGGCTGTTTGCCGGTATCGGCTATGATCCACGTGCCAAAAGCGCAAGATGTGTTTAGTGAGGATGGCAAACCTGTTGCAGGAGAGAGTCAATCATCGTGGTTTAATTATTTCTCACGTACGTTTGGCCAACTAATATGGTGGGCGCAGGCTGCTAAAGAACATACCGAGGTGGTTGACCCACAAAGTTTGCTAAAAAGCTTTAAAACAGATCCTTCTCAGCGCAATGCACCTTAATACCCGCTAACTAATTGTTTGGATTGATTATAGAAACATGGCTGCATATAGTGGTATCATTAACGCTACATATTTTTAATAATGCATAATACCAATTCGCAATAATAGTTAATCAATTTAAGGGATTAAATCGCTAACTGCATTAAAAATTTTTGATATAGAACAACTCAATAACGAAATTTTGCTTTGTTATCGACACGATTTTCTTGTCTCAAAATAGATTACTTAATTATGCGAATTGGTGTAAGAAACAAGGAAATTGTGTCTTGAAATATCTAGCCTTACTAAGTGTGCTAACGCTTAGTGCATGTAGTTCTGTTCCCCATAAAATTGAAATGAGCCAAAGTACGGCTGCAAATATGAACCTTATCGCTTTAACTGAGCAAAGTGCACCAAAGGGGGTTGCTGGCACTTACCAGTTTCATATTAAAGCGGCGGGAGTTCAGGGGAGTTGGTTGTATTTAAATACAGAAACTGATTATCGTGACAGGCGTTCAATTACGGTATCAATACAGCCTAATGTGGTAGCAGAGCTTCAAAGTAAATACGGGCAACCAGCAGACACCTTTTTTATTGATAAAACAATAGAAGTAACAGGCGAAGCTAAACGAGTAACTATCGATTTTATGAGCCGTGGTAGAGCTACTAATAAATATTATTATCAAACGCACATAGCTGTGTCATCACTTAAGCAGCTTCGTGTTATTGAAAGTTAGCAAAAAGCAATGCACTGTATTTATATACAGTGCATTGTAAAAGCTTACTTTGAGCTTTAACGTTTACACTTAAATTTACTGCTATGGCGCTACTTTAGCGCTGTTTTATTCCACGATTTCAAAACTCTTATTTAACCTATTGTAATCTCATTACATAAAACTAATAATTGGTTAGTTTTATAAGTTTGAGTACCTGTATTGAAAGCCAAAGAAATCCGCAATTTTTATATCAACGAAGAGCAATCTGTTTATTTGCTTTCGCACCGCGATGCTAAAAAACACCGCCAGTGGCTTAATATTTGTATTAAGCAGTTAACACTGCTGGGCTACAAAAACGTTGAAATGATTGGTTCAGGAGCTTTTGGTTTTGTATTTGCAGGTGATGACGATAACGGCTTACCTTGGGTATTTAAGTTTTCGCGTATTACGCTTGCCCAAAGTGTACGTGACCGCCTAGAAGACGAAGCGTATATGCTTTCGCAAATTAATAACCCGTTAGTGCCTACCTTTTATGCGTTTGAGCGAATTAAAAAACAAGGGATTTTAATGATGGCTCGCGCCATTGGAGAGGATCTGGAAAAAGTATCGCTTAAAACAGGGCGCTTTAGTGCCGCGCAAATAATGGCGCTAGCTGTTAGGTTACGTAATGTATTAATTGATTTACGCAGCCACAAAAATGGCGTTAGCCCACAACCTATAGTGCATGGCGATATAAAACCTTCAAACCTTGTTTGGGATGCAAACACTGACGCGCTTTCGTTAGTGGATTGGGGCAGCTCTGTGTATGCACAGCTCGATAGTGATGGTAACCCTGTTGCGAGTAACTTTATGGATTTAATGTCGGGCGATTTAAGCACAACGAATGCGCGTATGGGCGATGTGTACTTTATTGGTGAAGCGCAAATGTCGGGGGAGCAATCATCCCCACGATTTGACGAGCAAGGTGTAGCCGCTACGTTGTATGCGCTAGCGTCGGCGCAGTCGTGTCGCTTTGGTGCACAAGCTATACCTGCAAGCAGCTTAGGGCTTCCAAAAGAGCTGGCTAAAGTAATTGATGGTATGCTCTCTAAAAGTAAGGCACAACGTGATGGTGCTGGTGATTACTTTATGCGTAACATTACAACTATGGCGAAAGCGTATTTACCTGAGTTTGCTAAAAAACAAAAAAAAGAAGATATCCCTTTTTGGTATGGTAGCGATGAGCAGCCAGATACGGTTGTGTATAGCTCACGAAAACAATTTTTACGCCAGGCTGATCATAATCAACAATTACTAGATATAAACGACGCGCAACTTGACCGTTATTATAAAGAGTTTTTGTTTGATACAGGCGATAACGAAAAAGCATTTTTAGCATCTATAAGCCGATTAGCAAAGTATCCTGTAGTAGGCGGGCTTAGTTTTCATTGGAGAGATGAGTCGTTATTTGTTGAATCGTCTTTAATTATGCATGACGAATCATTGGGTGATGCGTTTAGTGATGCGATTAATAATACGGTTATGCTTGCGCAAGCGATTAATCAAAAAGGGCTATTTAAGTGCTGTTTGTTTGATGCCCGTAAAACTATTCAACTAGAGCGAGATGGCACGGGGGCATTTAAGTTTGATAGCCTACCAGAGCTTGAATACGAAGTAGTAAGTATGAAAGCAAATGACATAACCCGCCCGCATTCATACTTTGAAGACGGTAAAGACCCTGACGAGCAACTACAGCTACCTAAAAAAGTTATTAAGTGCGTATTTGAGCTTAACCAAATTCATCATACGGGGTGTATTATTTTTGAAGCACTGCCTGATAGAATGAAAATTCACCATTACTACCGATTACTCGATTCGACCAAAGAAGTTGAGTTTAAACGCCTTCTTAATAAACTCATGCAATACGCGGTAAATATTACTGACGTTGGTGTTGCGGGCTTTATGAAACTCCCTTATAAAAACACCCGTGAGTTTAGTTTATGTGAGCAGCAAGAAGAGCATTACTTTCCTAAAAATCCTAAGCTTGTATCTTTATAGAAAAAGCACTTAACTAAAGAGTATTAAATAAGAAGACAAAGATAAAAAAGAGCACAAATTGGTTTAACTTGTACTCTTTGCCACTTAATTATTTAGGTAAGTATTACTAATTATTAAACACCTTACTAAAGGGCGATGTTGGTGATAGCTCAAATTGATGAGTTAGCTTTTGCGTTTTATTAGTCGCTGTTATTTGATAATGCTGCTTGTGCTCATTGTTAATAAATAGCTTAACGTTAAAGTTAACTTTGGTTAATTTACTGGGCAAAGAGTAGCGCCCAGTAATGGTTACTTGGTCTATATTGTCGCTTTTATGTGTATGCGACGCTTCTGGGTTTAGTAAAAGTCCGTCAATAGTAAATTTATACTGATGATCTGCTAAATAAACGTTCTTTTTAACTCGCTTACTTATTTGTTTTTTGTGAGCATTAAACTCAACTATTGATACTTTGCCATCCTTATCTTCATCAACCCCTTTAAAAGCCGACATAGGGATTGAAAGCACAATAAACACGTTATTATCAACAAAATTCAGCGTACCGTGATCTGCAACCATTAAATGCGCGTTTGCTAAATTTGGCATAATCAACAAACCCAAAGTAGTCATACTCAGTAGACCTCTTTTTATATAAGGCATAGCTTACTCCTAACTAAACTTCGCCTTTAACAC
This sequence comes from Pseudoalteromonas sp. NSLLW24, assembly GCF_015864725.1. Taxonomy (NCBI): domain Bacteria; kingdom Pseudomonadati; phylum Pseudomonadota; class Gammaproteobacteria; order Alteromonadales; family Pseudoalteromonadaceae; genus Pseudoalteromonas; species Pseudoalteromonas sp. NSLLW24. Next base: position 11,548 of record NZ_JADYWQ010000014.1, read on the forward strand.
AGCGTTGAAAAAACGGGTAAGTGTCTGTTGCGTAGTAGTGGTATATCCCATCAGGAAACTCAGGCGTTACACCAACGCGGCCATTACATTCATCTAAATCACCAGAGCCTGCTACGTATTCCCAATCTTGTGCAAATGTACCTAATGGGTATATATCGGTAGAAGGGCGGTTTGCGCTTACGGTTGTTATGTGTTGGTAGCTACCGGTCATTGCGGTTAGGGCTGAAGTTGCATCACTTGAGTCTGAATAGCCGTAACGTGCATATATAGGAAAGCCATCTGCTGCCCAGCCTATTAGAGTCATAGTGGTGCTATTGCCACCTCGCATTGCTACAAAGCCTTCTGGCATACCATGATAGTGATATGTGCCATCGGGTTGTACATGTGCATTGTTGTCGTCTGTTCCAAAACTAAACGTGTCTTGGCTTAAGGCTTCTATATTCCAGTTGCCGCTGTTGTCGCCTAAATCGCAATCGGTGCCAGAATCATCACAACTTCCGCCTGTGCCTGCGTCTATTTTAATGCCATTAAGTACAACGCCTATCATTCCACGAGGACCACCAAGCATAGTTGCTTGTGTTGTTTCTATAGGCTCAAGTGTGTAGCTTTCATTTACTGATTGTTCAGAAATAGTATTTGGGTTATCAGCATTAGGGAATGTACCTACTTCGTGATCGGGTATGCCATTAGCTGCTAAGTCGCGTGTAGTTCCTGTGCATGACCAATCTGCAGCGCTGGTGGCTTGTACTGACTCTGACTCGTTATATTCACTGTAGCTATATTCACAAAGTACACTTTGGGTTGAACTGCTGGTACCTGTGCCATTATCTGTGGTGGTTTGTGATGAGCTTTCTGTAGTTTCTGAGCTATCAGCTATGCCTTCTCCACCTCCACATGCAACTAACGATGAAACAATTAAAGCAAGAGAAGTGAGCTTTAAAGCATTTATCCTATTTCGATTTTTATTATTAAGTGCGTATTGTTTCATTGCTGCCTACCTGATCAATTAAGTTACTCAAACAATAATCAGCAATTGTGCAAATAGTGTGTAAACAATGATGACAAATTAGCAATTATGTAAATAGGCGGAGTATTAAAGCTAAGTTGAGATTTAACTTTATGAGATTGTGTTTTATTTTAAAATTTCAAAAAGTTAAACTAATGCCAAAATAGCTAACATAAAAGGCTACCTTAATGGCTAAAACAAAACCTGTAGTGACGTTACAAAGTCACGGTATTTACTCTAAGTGGGATAGTGAAAGTAAAGCGTTGCCACAAATAGAGCAATTTACAACAAATGTAATAGCTGAGGTAGATATTGAGTTTGGCTTAATCGTAAATATCAAAAAAGGTAAAGGCGAAAAGCTTCATTATTGTATTTACCATCCTGATATTCCAGGTAGTAACGGTGATGTGATGGATCCTTTTGAAGGCGATGTATACGTTAAAAACAGTGATTGGAACTTTTATTTAGGCGATACGCTTTGGCTGCCAATAGAAAATAAATTGGGTGATTGGCGAATGACGATTGAATTAAATGGAAAAATCATTGCTGATAAAACTTTTAATGTGGCATTAGAGGCAGAGCGCACCGAAACAGATTTTTGGAAAAACCGAGGGTACTAATTGTTATTTATTGGCTATGTAAGGCGGATATAATTGAAGTTAATGAGAAAATAGTCGAAGAGCTATTTATAAACAGCTCTTCAACCTTAAATTAGTAAGTTTTTAGTTACCCCAAGGGTTACTAGAATTAGAACGCTGCTTACGATCGCGAGCACGTTGCTTAGATTCTTTTTTCTCTACAATACGTTTAGCATCAACAAAACTAAGTTCACACGGCTCACCCGGTTTATGATCAGCTGGGATCACACGATCTCGTGGTGGTAGTTCGTATTGAACATCATCAGGCTTAGGTAAGTTTTTAAGGCGGTAAAGGTAAAAGTTATCTACTTTTTCTTGTGCCCATTGTGTTTTACGTAAAAATTTAACCGCAGACTTAACATCAGGATTATTTTTAAAGCAGTTAAGTTGTAAATAAGCGTGCAGGAGTTCCCACCCGTATTGTTCAACCAGCTCTTCAACCACTTGTTCTAATTTTACGCCTTGCAGTGGGTTATTACTGAAAAGTTCTTGGTTGCTCATAGGTGTTGCCTCATTATTAAAATACAAATTGCATTATAAGTTTTATCTATAAGTTTTGATACTCTAAAATCTACACATACAATGAATTGAAAGATAAAATTTACACGTGTTTAAATAATCGGTAATATTAAAAAGCTTTATAAAATACGGCAAGATGCCAATTTATAGTATTAAAGATTAAGGAATATTACGAAATGGGACTTTTTAATAAGATCAAAACTCAAGCAAGCACTATTGGCTCAAATATTAGTGACTCTACATCAAAACTAAGTAGTGATATTGCTACTTCAGCAAAAGAAAACGCAAAACTTTCAGCGATTCGTTCAGAAATCACTTCAATCGAAGGTCAGCTTAATATTGGTTACAAAGATATTGGTAAAAAATATGTTGAGAACCTTTTAGCTAACCAAGGTGAAAATGTTGAAGTTGCTTTACAAGAGCCTTTATCAAGAATAGAACCTCTTTTAGAGAAAAAGATTGAGCTTGAAGATGAAGCCATTGAAATCGAAAAGAAAATAAAAGATCAAATTATAATTCAAGAAAAAGCAATTTTTCAAAAAGAATATGATCAAGAAAAAGAGAAGTTAGAAAAAGCAGTAAAACTTGATGTTTTATCTAAAGAAGAAATGGAAGAAAAGTTAGCTAAAGCACGTTTAAAACTAGATAACTTTGACAACATTCGCAAGCTTAAAAAGCAAGAAGAAATGGGTTTGATTACTAAAACAGAATTAGCTGAAAAATTAGCTGCATTCGGTGCCTAGTTAAACGTTTAAGCCACATATTACTATGTGGCTTATTATTTAATTAACTTTGGCAATTAACTACAACACGACCACGAATTTTACCTTCCATAAGTTGCTCTGCGTTATCGATTACGTGTTCGAGTGATATTTCTGTCGAAATTTTATCTAAATAATCAGCGCTTACTAATTTAGCTAAACGATCCCATGCTTCAATTCTGTCGGCTTTAGGGCGCATTACGCTATCAATTCCTATAAGAGATACACCACGTAATATAAAGGGTGCCACCGATGCTGGTAAATCCATACCTTGTGCAAGTCCGCAGGCGGTTACTACGCCACCATATTTTAATGATGCACAAATATTGGCAAGTGTATGGCTACCTACTGAATCTATTGCCGCTGCAAATCGCTCTTTTTGCAAAGGCTTACCCGGGTTTGAAAGCTCATTTCGGTCAATTATTTGTGAAGCGCCTAACTCTTTTAAATACTCACTTTGATCTAATCGACCCGTTGCCGCTGTTACGTTAAACCCAAGTTGATTTAGTAAATAAATAGCAAAGCTGCCTACGCCACCATTAGCACCAGTTACCAGTATTTCGCCAGATTCAGGCGTAATACCTTGTTTTTGAAGTGCTATAACACTTAGCATAGCGGTATAACCCGCAGTGCCTATTTGCATTGCTTGTTTTGGTGAAATACCTGAAGGCAAGGGGATTAACCAATCGCTATTAAGTGCCGCTTTTTGAGCAAGCCCGCCCCAATGTTTTTCACCTACACCAAAGCCATTTAATATTACGTTATCACCGCTTTTAAATTCATCGCTGGTGGAATTTGTAACCGTACCCACTAAATCAATACCTGGCACCATAGGAAAACTACGTACAACGGGGCCTTTGCCAGTAATTGCTAAACCATCTTTATAGTTAAGTGTGCTGTATAGCACGTCGATAGATACGTTTTCGTTTGGTAAATCACTATTTTCGATAGTTGATAATGAAGCGCTATAGTTATTATCTTCTTTATTAATAACAATGGCTTTAATTGGGTTACTCATGGGATATCCTTTTAGACCGATCGTCTTTTAATTGGTAAATAAAAACGCATTAGGTTAATAATGCGCGTAAAAACATTTCTGTATACAAAGTAAGTGGAGTATTTGATTTTGTGAGCTTGGCGCGCATAACAGCACCTTCCCAACCAATCCAAAAGTACTCACTCATCAATTTTGTATTTACATGGCTTGCAATAGTGCCTTGTTGCTTAGCTTGGTTTAAGCAAACCTCTACATAGTTTTGCCAAGCTGTGTAGCTTTGCATTAATCTGGTTTTAAACTCTTCACTTAAATGGTTAAGCTCTTGATTTAAGTTACCGACTAAACAGCCACGTTTGTAATCGTATTTTTTCATCCCTTTAATTGCGCTTTGAGTAAAATTAACGATTCGCTCAAGTGGGGGGACATCTTCTTGCTGTAGGTAATGGGTAAGCTTGGCAATAAAATAACTGTCGTATGCATCAACTAACGCAATACCGTAGGCTTCTTTACTTTTAAAGTAATGATAAAAAGAGCCTTTAGGTACAGCCGCTTTTTTTAAAATAGTATCGAGCCCCGTGGCGCTAAAACCAAATTCAGTTAGGGTTTCTAGGCCCGTGCGAATAAGTAACGCTTTTGTATCGGCGTTTTCTCTGGCTATTTTAGGTGGGCGACCACGGCGTATTGGTGTTGATGTATTTTTGTTCATGAACCTATATTAGACCGATCGACTTTAAATAATCAAGTATAAATTTAAATTGTTTAAAAATAGTTCAAATTTAGGGGCGGGCTACTAATTTAAGATTAATGAAATAAAAGTGTCACGATTACATTTTTGTTTGGAACTTAGTCAATATTATTCGGTCACAATTAAAGCACACAAGTGCTTTTTAGCGATTATTAAATCGCCAATTTGTTATTACGAACCGGTCAAATTAAATGTTGTATGACCACTTACTTTTTTAAATGTTAATTCATTTTTGCATCAGCAGCTTAGTTAAAGTCAAACAATTTAATTGCTTTTACAATTTGAATTTTACATTTTTATTAACTATTCATTAAATGTAGATTTCACTAATGCTACACAATATATAAATAAAAAGGTGAGGATATTACCGATGAAGAGACAGAAAAGAGATCGTTTAGAAAGAGCTCATTCTCAAGGTTTTAAAGCAGGTTTAGCAGGTCGCTCAAAAGAGCTATGCCCTTATCAACAAGTAGATCCAAAATCAGAGTGGTTAGGAGGTTGGCGTGAAGCGATTGAAAACCGCAACATGTACAAAACCTAAAATCAATAATCGAATTTAAGCAAAAAGGCCTCCACGTTGGAGGCCTTTTTGTACGCATTTAAAAATTAAAACGCGCTAGTGTCTTGGAACAAGCCCACTTTTAAATCTTTTGCTTCGTAGATTACCCGGCCATCTACTTCTACAGTACCATCGGCAACGCCCATAAACAATTTACGTTTAATTACGCGTTTCATTACAAGACGGTAAGTTACTTTTTTATTAGTTGGTAAAATTTGGCCAGTAAATTTAACTTCACCCACACCTAGCGCACGACCAAGACCAGGGCCACCAGACCAACCTAAGTAAAAGCCAACTAGTTGCCACATAGCATCTAATCCTAAACAACCTGGCATTACTGGGTCGCCTTTAAAATGGCAATCGAAAAACCACAGGCTAGGGTCAATATCAAGCTCAGCAACAATTTCGCCTTTACCATGAATTCCGCCATCAGCAGTAATAGAGGTAATGCGGTCCATCATTAACATGTTGTCACTTGGTAAACGGCAGTTGCCTTCACCAAACATTTCACCTTGACCACACAGGATCAAATCTTCTTTTGTATAGCTATTTTTAGGTTCCATAACACTTATCTTCGCTTAGAAATTGCCAAGTACTTTAGCGTACACTTGTACGCTAAACAACTCGGAGCAGTTAAAAAATCAAAATATTGCACATAAAATCACCAATCAATCAGTGCGATTGGTTTTTGCACTATAAAACCGCGCAATTACAATCAGAAATCATTATAATTAGCGCTGTCTTATAACCAGTCTAAAGGAAGTTTATGATCCTTTTTGTTAACTCACTAACTGTGATTGATTTTTCTTACTTATGTAACAAACGCGGCGCCGTTGGCGAGAGCTGGATTGTTGATTTAACTTTGCACGGTAAACTTAACGAAGAGTCTATGGTTTTAGACTTTGGTTTAGTTAAAAAGCAAATTAAAGGCATTATAGATGAGTGTATTGATCACCGTTTAGCAATTCCTACAGGGCTTAATGGCACTGTATCTGAATTTGACGAGCATAAAACACTCGATTGCACATTTGGTGAAAATAACCACTTAGCTATGAGTGCTCCTCATCAAGCTTATTGCATGATTAACGCAGACGAAGTAACGGTTGAATCGGTTACTGAATTTTTAATTGCGACTATTTTACCGAAGCTACCAGATAACATTGAAAAAATTGAGCTGTCACTTAAGCCTGAGCACAGCCAAAGCTTTTACTATCATTACAGCCATGGCCTTAAAAAGCATGACGGTAATTGCCAACGTATTATTCATGGGCATCGTTCTCAAATTGGTATTAGCCTAGATGGCATCTCTATGCCGCGCTTGCAAAAAGAATGGTCTCAAAAGTGGGAAGATATTTACTTAGCCACCAGCGAAGATCAAATTAACGCACCTGATTTAAAACACATAACAGCCAAAGCGGGTGATGTATGTTTTGCTTACACGTCGGCACAAGGCTATTTTGAAATGGCGATTAGCGAATCCCGTTGCGACATTTTACCAGTAGACACCACTGTTGAATGTATTGCTGAACATGTAGCTGGCCAAATTAAAGCCCAATATCCAGAAAAAGCAGTGAAAGTGACTGCTTATGAAGGTGTTGGAAAAGGATCGATTAGCTATGTTTAAAACACTTTTAGCAACAGCGCTTGTTGCCTCTGCTAGCTTTAGTGCTATGGCGCTTGAGTTAAAAGGGCATTTAACACAAGGCGGTTTAGTTACTGGAAAGCTAGAAAACGCTAAATCAGTAAGCTTAGATGGTAAAAGCTTAAAACTTTCGCCAAATGGTGACTTTGTATTTGGTTTTGGGCGTGACGCTGAAACGACTCATACTTTAAAATGGGTAGATAACACGGGTAAATCGCATTCACAGCCGCTAGCCATAACTAAGCGTGAATATGAAATTGATAAAATTACCGGCGTGGCTAAGAAGTATGTTTCACCGGCAAAAGAAGTCAGTGCACGTATAAGCCGCGAAGCAGTTGCTGTTCGTAAAGCGAGAGAAGTTGACTCTGATTTACTGTACTTTTTAGACCCTGTGTTAAAGCCTGCAGAAGGGCGTATATCGGGTGTTTATGGTAGTCAGCGCTATTTTAATGGTGAGCCTCGTCGTCCGCACTTTGGCTTAGACATTGCTAATAAAACAGGTTCTCCTGTTTACGCGCCAATTAGTGGTACCGTGGTATTTTCTGAACCTGATTTATACTACTCAGGTGGTACATTAATTATTGATCATGGCCATGGTATTACCTCAACTTACATTCATTTAAGTAAGCTTGATGTAAAAGTGGGTGACAAAATTAAGCAAGGTAACAAAGTGGCTGAAATTGGTGCAACAGGGCGTGTAACGGGTCCTCACCTAGATTGGCGTTTTAACTGGAAAGGCGAACGCCTTGATCCTGCATTACTAATGCAAGATACATTAGCAAACAAAAAGTAGAGATTATGACTGAAGTAAATCGCGATGCAATAATTGCTCAGCGTATTGAAGACTCAACCACATCGGTAACTAAAACTGTGTTTCCAGGGCGCACCAATCATCACAATACTTTATTTGGTGGTGATGCACTGGCGTGGATGGATGAAGTGGCATTTATAGCTGCTACTCGTTTTTGTCGTAAACCTTTGGTTACCATATCTTCCGATAGAGTTGATTTTAAAGAAGCGATACCAGCAGGTACTTTTGCAGAGTTAATTGCTAAAGTAGTCCATGTAGGTAACACCAGCTTAAAAGTTGATGTAGATATACTATTAGAAACTATGCACAGAGATGATAAGCACTCTGCCATTAGTGGTAGCTTTACGTTTGTTGCAGTCGATGATAACCACAGACCAACACCGGTAGTATGCGATAAAATGATTTATGGTTTTGAGTAATTTAGAGCTTTAAAGACATTAGGGCGTGTTGAACTTTGGTGGGTGAATTTGCAGCAGTATGTTTGGTTTTTAGGCAAAGCAGAGCTTATGTAGTGTGGTTATTCCCCATAAATAGGCGATAACGCAGCATAAAGACCAAACATGCACTGCCCTTTGGGTTCTTTCTAGGGACGATTAACTCTTTGTTGCTCAGTTTTTACTTAGCCCACTAGGTTACAAACCTCGCGCCGCGATTAAATCCCCCCTAGATTGAACAAATTTCAATCCACAAAGATCAACACGCCCTAGAGTAAAGCTATATAAGCACCTTAATTGGTGCTTATATAAAACACAATAAAGAACACATCATACTAATATTTATTAAATGTAATCTCAACAGCTCAGTTAATATTTACTAATAAAGTAATCAAAATAGAGGAGCAATTGATAGGGATAAGAGTTGTTAGAAGCAAAAAAAGGCATGTTTTAAACATACCTTTTTAGTTACATTTAGCTTTTAATTAAATTTACGAATACTTACATACATACTACTTAAAGCACCATCGCTGCAATCCAGCCAAATATCAGCAGCGGAATGTTAAAGTGAATAAATGTTGGGATAACAGAGTCTCTAATATGGTCGTGCTGACCATCGGCATTTAAACCTGAGGTTGGGCCAAGCGTTGAGTCTGAAGCAGGGGAGCCTGCATCACCTAAAGCGCCCGCAGTACCAACAAGTGCAGCGGTAGCCATAACAGAAAAGCCAAGGTCTAAACATAGAGGTACAAACAAAGTTGCAATAATAGGCACTGTTGAAAACGAACTACCAATTCCCATTGTAATTAATAACCCGACTAACAAAATAACACCGGCGGCCAAAGGTTTATTACCATCAAAAAGTGCGGCTGAGCTGTGTACTAAGCTCGCTACGTCGCCAGTAGCCTGCATAACCGATGCAAAGCCTTGTGCCGATATCATAATAAAACCAATCATGGCCATCATCGCAACGCCTTTACTAAATACGTCGCCGTTTTCTTCCCACTTAACTACACCAAATACACTAAATATCATTACACCTACTAAACCGCCTAAAATCATTGAGCCACTTAGGTTTTGTGCAACAAGTGAGGCAAGTACCGCACATAGCCCTACGATCATTACTTTTTTAGGGTTTTCTACCTCAGCCGATTTACTCTGAGTTGTTAATGGGAGCTCTGTGTATTCGCGGCGTTTTTTGTAGGTAATAAATACCGCAATAAGTAATCCAATAAACATACCTAATGCAGGAATTATCATCGCCATAGGGACTTGTGTATTTACAATGTCTAGGCCGTTATCAACTAGATTTTTATGTAAAATAGAATACAAGTAAATACCACCAAAACCATAAGGCAACACCATATAAGAGGTTGCTAATCCAAATGTTAAAATACACGCTATAGCACGCCTGTCTAGTCTTAACTGATTAAAAACAACGAGTAACGGTGGGATTAAAATAGGAATAAACGCTATGTGTACAGGGACTAAGTTTTGCGAAGAAATCGCACAACCTAAAATAATTAATAAAATGAAATAACTTAAAAATGTTTCATTCCCGCTGCCTTTAGCATTTACTTTAGCAAGTAACTTATCAGCGAGAATGCGTGTTAAACCCGACTTAGAAATAGCAACGGCAAATGCACCGAGCATGGCATAACTTAGTGCAATTTCAGCTCCGGCAGAAAGGCCAGAATTAAATGCATCAACACTTTCTTTTATACCCAAGCCTGCTGTTAAACCAGCAACTAAAGCACTTATGATCATGGCAACAATGACGTTAACGCGAGCCAGAGATAGCCCGAGCATTAAAATAACGCCTATAACAACAGCATTCATAGTATTCTCTATTTGGAAATTTTAATTAATTTTATCAGATCTTTAGCCTGAGTTTTACGCTCTTTCGTAAAAGGTTTTTTACTATAGCGTACTTGGTTAAATAACTGACTAAATGTGTTTATAGATTGTGCAGAACGAGGAAGTTGATCAGCAAAAAAATGTAACTGCTGACTTGGTGTTAAATTATCGGGTGTATTTATTTTTTGTTTTTTCGCCCATGCTTTTACTTCATAAAATTCTTTAACCATAGGCGCTAATTTAGTCGGGCGTTTTGGTAAGTTTAAATAAACAAAATAACCTACAAAACAAAAACCAGCTGTTAGTAAAACCATTAATGGTACAAGCCAAATGTTTTTACTACCAAAAATTGATTTTAAAAAATCATTTTGTTTTTCTTCGTCAAAACCAAGTACCCAGCTAGACCATTGATAATCGAGATTTTCAAGTTCCAACCTTAACCAATTAATAGCGGGGAAATTACTTAAACTCACTAAACCAAAATCAAGATTACTTTTAAATTCGTCATTCAGCTCTTCGTTTTGCGAAAGCGAGCCATTTAAACGCTCCGGTGCGACAACAGCGGTTGCATCAAAAATAACCCAACCTTCGTTTTGTAAATATACTTCTACCCACGCATGCGCATCGTACTGGCGAACTGTTAGCGTATTATTATCTTGGTTTAATTCACCGCCTAAATAACCACTTACTAATCGAGCGGGTATACCTGCGGTTCTAAAAATGTACGCAGCAGCGCTTGCATAATGACCACAAAAACCTCGTTTATTATCAAATAAAAATTGGTCAATTGTATTATCGCCGCTCATAGGTGTAGGAGTTAGCGTGTAAGTAAATCCCGTACCTGCAAAGTATTGTAATAAGCTATTGTAAAAATCGCGGTCAGAGTGTGTTTTTTGCTTTAATTTTTTAGCAAGTGATGATGTTTTTATATTCTTTTTATGGGTTAGGTATTTGTAGCGTTTTTCTTCAAATTCGCCAAGCGGTAAAGTTGCAAAGTTAAAGCTATTTACATCGTATTGTAAGTTTTTAGCTTGTCGGTTTTTTTTTCGCAATAAACCTAGCGAATTACCTTCAACATTTTGTGAGTTACTACTGGAATAGGCTAAACCATAAAGCCACTTTTGTGTAGCAGGCTCTGTAATAACTGAGTAGCTTGCAATAAGTTGCTCATCATTTTTGCTCTGCGTATTTGCTTTTAAATTATTATATTTTAAAAAGTCAGACGTAAGCCACGCATTGCCATTAAATTCATCATGGACGATTGCTCGCCAATAATAAGGCGCTACAGGTTTTTCTTCGTTAAATTTAGCTCTAAACACAAGTTCATCTGAGTTTGAAAGCTTTGCAATATCGAAAGGATCGACTTGTTCAGAAAGCCCTGTTTTTGCAAGCTTAGGCCCGGGAAGCTGCCAAAAGGCGGGCATTTTTGGTAAAAAAAGCAGTAAAAAGACAGCTAAAGGAAGCGCTAAAAGTAGTAATTTACCACTTTGCTTAGAGGCTATTTTTAAATTATGTTTGGATTCGAGTAAGCCAAGTACTGCAAAGTTTAATATGTATAAACCACTTACAGTTAAAGTCGTTAAAATGCTTTGGTTAAATAAATACACCGATGAGAGTGAAAAAAACGTAAGCGTTGTAATTACATGATAGTGTTTTTTGGTTTTAGCCTGCAGCAGCTTAAATAAACTAGCAAGTAGCAGCATGGCCACAAATAAAATAACCGTATCCGACATACCTACGGTGTAGAGCATTAAACCAAGTGAAACACCTGCGAGTATGTTTGCCAGCCAAGCATTTGGCTTTGGTTTATTACTCAGCGTTATGTAAAAGTTCCATGCACAAATGAGTGTAAGTACACCAACAAAAACAAGCGGTAAATGTGGTACAAAAAATACAATTAAACATGAATATATAAAAGACAGTGAATAATTTATTACTTTTTCGTTTTTAATTATATCCATTACTCACCACCATTAAATGAGCACAATAACGCTAAACACTGCTGCTTATGTTGCTGTCCGGTATTTGTATTTATTGTTTTACTCGGTAGTTTTAACATAAAAGGGGTATTTTTTTCGGTTGCTTCACACACTAAAAAGCATAACTGGCTTAAACGTTGTTCTGTATCCCCATTCATTAACGTAAAATCGAAGAGCGCATTCGCTGTTTTAAAGTCTACAAACTCTTTTACTAACAACTGCTGTGTTTTTGCGTAATGCTTCCACGACACTCTTTGCAAGCCCATCTCTGGTAAATGTGGGATTAACGACTCAAACTCTTCGCTACCAGATTGTGTAGAAATACCTTTATCGGCTTGCTCATCAAGCATAGAAACATGCGCATCACTGCGTACTTGTTCAAGCGACGGGTATACAAAAACAACTGTTTGTAATTGAATGTAGCTCCAAACAGTTATTAAGCCAAAGGGGTAGTTACTCGCTATTTTAATACGTTGCACTGAGTACTTACCGCGTGAGCTGTAGGGTAAGTTGAGTGTAAGTAACTGAGGTTTACTATCAACTTCGTCGGTATGTTTGTGAGTTTGCTCACTACCTTGATATGTTAAATTAATAGATTGGGTAACAGAAGGGCTTTGTAATTCAAATACAATACTCGGTTTTTGGGGTGCGTAGCTGTTAAATGCATCTTTAAATTTAACCGTTAAGCCTTTAGCGTTACTGTAGCCCATTAATACAGCAATAATCATCACCACAAACATAAGATAAGACATTATTAAAATTAAGTTATTTTGATAATTAATGCCCATTACAAAGTTTAAAATAGCCACAATTACAAAGTACCAACCTAGGGACGATGGCAATACATAAATTGTTCTGTGTTCAAGTGTAATTGAGTTTTTTAAATGCTTATTTTTTAATAACTTATTAAATACACTTCGCTTAAATGACTTAAATAAAGAAGGGCGCTTAGCTGTTTTTTTTGGCATAAAAGTTTATACCGGAACTAAAACGTTTTTTAAAATATCGTTTACTTGCGCTTCACCTGACTCATTATGCAAACCTAAACGATGCTGACACACACTTGCAAATACGGCTTGAACATCCTCTGGCATTACAAAATCACGACCATCAATAAAGGCCCACGACCTAGCCGCTTTAGCAAGAGCCATACTGGCACGCGGTGATAACGAAGATGCAAAAGCGTTGCTTGTGCGTGTGTAATTAACAAGCTCTATAATGTAATCAATAACCGGGCTACTTAAAGTAATTTGGCTTATCTGGGTTTGAATTGCCGCTAACTCTTGTTGGTTAATACGCTTAGGTAACTGACTGTAATCTCGTTTTTGCATATTCAAAATTAAGCGTTTTTCGGCTTCTTTAGGTGGAAAACCTAAGCTAATACGCATTAAAAAACGGTCTAATTGCGACTCAGGTAACGGGTAAGTACCTGATTGGTAGAGCGGGTTTTGTGTTGCAATCACAAAAAATGGATTTGGCAGCGTATATTTTTTTCCATCAACTGTTACTTGTTGCTCTTCCATTGCTTCAAGCAACGCACTTTGTGTTTTAGGCCCTGCGCGGTTTATTTCATCAGCTAAAACAACTTGGCTAAAAATAGGGCCTTTATGAAACGTAAAACTGTGCTCGGTAGAGTTAAATACATTAGTACCCAGAATATCAGCAGGCAGAAGATCACTGGTAAATTGAATACGCTGATACGATAAACCTAACACAGCTGACAATGCATGAGAAAGAGTGGTTTTTCCCATACCAGGCAAATCTTCAATGAGTAAATGCCCTTCGCTAAATAAGCATGTAAGTGCCAGTTTTATTTGCTGTTGTTTACCAAATATAACAGTCGAAAGATCTTCTATAATCGCAGTAACAGTACTATGCATGCTAACCTTATTATTATTCTATTATTTCAAGACGCTTCATTACAGTGTCGACTTTTTTTGTGTTAAAGGGTTTTGCAATAAAGCCTTTAGCACCCATTTCCCACGTGTTTTGTACGTTTTCGAGACTATTGTGGCCCGAACACATAACAACATGAGTGTGTGGGTAAGCACTATTAATGTATTCCAATATCTCTTCACCGTTAGAGTCAGGTAAATCGACATCTACAAATATTACGCCCGGCGGTTTATTGTCCATAATAGGTTTAGCAGAGCTAAAATCAGCGCTTTCTAATATATCTTCAAACCCTAAGTCAGTTAAAATTTGGTTTAGATAATCACGAATTTCCTTAACGTCATCAATAATGAGGATGGGCTCTAGCGGGCGAACAAATTCCATATGTAGGTTACTTCTATTTTGAATACATCTAAGTGCTTTAATACTAAGCTAACCCCATCATAAGCTCAAGAACGTTACTTAAAAAACACTAATAAATAAACTGTTTATAGGTTTTCCCAACAGCCTATTTTAAAGGATTACCTGCTTTCATATCTTCTACTAACTTATATATACATTAGTTGTATTGAACAATAATGACGCATCTACAATAAATCCCTTAATCCAACACCTTATTTCCTCAAAGTTTGATGTAACAAATTTGCTACTTAACTTATTGATTCAAAAATATTTACATATAAATTCGATTTTTTGTAAACGTTTTGTAATAAAAAATCGTTGACCTTCCAAATTCATTCTGTGATTATGCTCAGTAGATGGGCTTATGCTCACAAGTGTAATTTCATTAACTATTTAATGTTTTGCTCAGATAGCCTCATCTATACACACTGAATTAATACCAATTTCATTAAATGAATATGTAATTTAATAAAGTTGGCATCACACACCACACTAAATAAAGAGCTTATTATGTTGAATAATAAAAAGACTAAATTTGCAATTTCTCTCATAGCGGCAGCTATGGCTACATCGGCTCCAGCACAGGCTGATATTTCTGAATATTTAGATCGCGTTGACGTAGACTTTTTACTAATGCAAAACTTTCAGTCAATTCAAGCTAAAGACGGCGCATTTCGCCCAGAAGATGAAGAACAAGAATCAGGATTTGGCCGTATTAGAGCTAATCTAATGCTTAAATTTCATATTAACGAGTTCATCACTGCCGATATAGATATTGCAGAAGAGCCTAATGACTTTGGTGGCGAAGATCGTGACTTTTCATTTCACAACGATTTTGCAGGTGTTGAATTTGACTTACTAGGTCTATATGGCACACCAAAAGAAAACGCAAATTTAACACTGCGTTTGGGTAATATTGGTGGCTCATCATTTCAATTTAAAGGTTTTCAAGACGGCGCAGATAACCAAAATAATGCACTTATTGGTAATGGTATTACCGATTACGCAACCGCCGAAAACGGCGCACAGCTAAGTTACAGCGAAACTTTCGATAGTGGTGTAGTACGTGCTTATAATGTTACAGGTCACATTACGACTTCTAGTTTCGGTGAAGCCTTTCAAGAAGACAGAGGTTATAACTACCGACTTCAAGGTACTCTAGAATTTGAAGGTGGCTTTAAAGCAGGCTTAAACTTATTAAAAGCGAATCAAGGCGACCAGTTACGTTTTGAAAATGGCGTAGCCAGTCTTGATGGTGTAACCACAACAAACTATCGCTTTGGCGATGGTGAAAACTATAACTTCTCAGCGTCACCTTCAAACGAGCGTGACACTCACGTTGGCGCAATGCCAGGGCTTGAGCAATCAATCATCCAGCTTAATTTAGCTTATCAACCATCTGACGAAACAAGCCTAATCTTTATGGTTGGTAAATCATCTGATGATTACACATTTGCAGATGCCGCTGGTAATGCAGTTGCCGGTATTACCTACTTTGGTACAAACGGCATAGCTGATGAAAATGGCACTACTTTTGATTCAAACAGTGTAATAGAAGGCGACTCATCGGTTGAGTACTTCGTGTTTGAAGCACAACAATATCTAATCCCTAAAAAGTTATATGTAGCGGCTCGTTATGCAGAAGCCGAAAACACTTCCGACTTAATTGAACAAACAGACAACACAGTAGAGCGTATTCAAGTAGCCGCAGGTTACTGGTTTAACGATAAAACGCTTTTAAAAGTTGAGTATGTTAACCAAGAAGAAGGTGTTAATTCGGGCGGCCAAATCGGTAAAGGATTTGACGGCTTCACTTCTGAGATCTCTGTTAAATTTTAAGTCATTATCCAACTAGTCTAACTATTTGTACAAAGAACCTAAAAAGGGACTTTGCGGGCAGTTTTATGTTTTAAAACTGCCATAAATAGAATTGGCAATAGATTAAAATTTAATAGCACTTGTTAAAACATAACGTGTATGGGGAATACCCGATGAAAAATAAATTAATTATGCTCGCGTGTGGCTTCATAAGCATGGGCGCTGCGGCAAAAGAAACAATTACAATAGCGACTGTTAACAACGGTGACATGATCACCATGAAAGAATTAAGCAATGACTTTACCAGCCAAAACCCTGATATAGATCTAAAATGGGTCACCCTAGAGGAAAATATTCTTCGCCAACGTGTCACTACCGATGTAGCAACAAAAGGCGGCCAATACGATGTTATGACCATAGGTACTTATGAAGTACCAATTTGGGGCAAACAAAATTGGTTAAAAGAGTTAAATAATTTAGGTGAAAATTACGATTTAGACGATTTAATCCCAGCAATCCGAAGCGGTTTAACGATTAACGACAAACTTTATGCTGCCCCATTTTATGGCGAAAGCTCAATGGTTATGTACCGCACCGATTTAATGGATAAAGCGGGGCTGACAATGCCTAAAGCCCCAACATGGGACTTTATACGCAAAGCTGCTAAAGCGATGACAGATAAAAAAGAAGGTGTTTACGGCCTTTGTTTACGTGGTAAAGCAGGTTGGGGCGAAAACGTTGCGCTTATTACATCAATGGCTAATTCGTTTGGTGCTCGTTGGTTTGATGAGAATTGGAAGCCACAGTTTAATACTCCAGAGTGGGAAAATACCCTTCAGTATTATGTCGATGTAATGAAAGAGTCAGGACCTGCTGGTTCATCTGCAAACGGGTTTAACGAAAACCTTGCACTATTCCAAACAGGAAAATGTGGTATTTGGATTGATGCAACCGTTGCAGGCGCATTTGTTACTAATAAAAAAGACTCAGAAGTTGCCGATAAAGTAGGGTTTGCACTTGCGCCAGATAATGGTCTAGGTAAACGCGGTAACTGGTTATGGTCTTGGACTTTAGCCGTACCGGCAAGCAGCAAAAAACCAGATGCCGCAATGAAATTTATTAGCTGGGCGACATCAAAAGAATACACTCAACTTGTAGCTGACAAAAAAGGTTGGGCAAAAGTACCGCCAGGTACACGTAAATCACTTTACAGTAATCAAAAGTACATGGACGCAGCACCGTTTGCGCAAATTACCTTAGATTCTATCCAATCTGCAGATCCTAAAAATCCAACCGTTAAACCGGTGCCTTATGTAGGTATTCAGTTTGTTGCTATTCCTGAGTTTCAAGGAATTGGTACAGCTGTTGGGCAACAATTCTCAGCAGCATTAACTGGCCAAATGACCGTTAAGCAAGCGCTTAGTACGTCTCAGCACCTCGTTGAGCGAAAAATGCGTAAAGCTCGCTATCCTAAATAGCATGTAATGGGCGGGTAAGTACTCAAACTTACCCAATATTTTATGTCAATTCTATTTACTTGTTAGTTATAAACGCTATCAAGGGTTTCTGATTTTCACTTGATAGTTAACAAGTAAATAGAATTGGCTTTTTTAAGGTCACCTTTATGGCAACAACTAACTCGCGCACGCTTGCTCGGTTTATGCTTCTTCCAAGTGTAATTTTATTACTTGCTTGGATGATAGTTCCGCTGTGTATGACACTGTATTTTTCTTTTATTGATTACAACTTACTCGTTCCAGGGGATAAAGAGTTTGTAGGCTTTTTAAACTATGAATTTTTCCTAACTGATCCGGCTTTTTTTGAATCATTTTTTAACACGCTCTACCTAGTAACTGGGGTTTTACTTATCACTATTTGTGGTGGTATTGGCTTAGCTATTTTACTAGACCAAGCAATATGGGGACGAAACTACGTTCGCATTATGGTACTAGCCCCATTTTTTGTAATGCCAACTGTGTCGGCATTGGTATGGAAAAACATGCTAATGAACCCAGTTAATGGCTTATTTGCACACTTTGCTATTTGGCTTGGCTTTGAACCTATCGACTTTTTTGCTCAAATGCCGCTATTTTCAATCATCATAATTGTGTCTTGGCAGTGGTTACCGTTTGCAGCTTTAATACTGCTAACAGCAATACAATCACTCGACCGTGAACAATTAGAAGCGGCTGATTTGGACGGAGCTGGCCCATTTAGTAAGTTCTTTTACATCGTTTTACCGCACTTATCGCGCGCTGTAACTGCGGTTATATTAATCGAAACTATATTTTTACTGTCAATTTTTGCTGAAATATTAGTTACAACCAGCGGTGGTCCTGGTTATTCGTCAACCAATATAACGTACTTAATTTATACGCAATCGCTACTTCAGTTTGATGTAGGCGGCGGTTCGGCAGGGGGCATAGTTGCAGTTATTATTGCAAATATAGTCGCTATATTTTTAATGCGCTTAATTGGCAAAAACTTGGAGGGTTAATTATGACTATAAAAGATAGCCGTCGTTCCAAACTAATTTATACCATTGCTGCATGGACAATAAGCGGCATGATTTTCTTTCCAATTTTATGGACGTTAATCACCAGTTTTAAAACCGAAGCCGAAGCAATTTCAGCAAGCCCAAGCTTATATGCGTTTGATTGGACGCTCGAAAATTACCGCGATGTACTGTCGCGCTCGCCATACTTTAACCATTTTTGGAACTCTGTAGTTATATCGTTAGGTTCAAGTTTACTGGGGTTATTAATTGCGGTACCTGCTGCGTGGTCTATGGCTTTTGTACAAACTAAAAAAACAAAGCATTTATTAATGTGGATGCTTTCAACCAAAATGTTACCGCCAGTAGGCGTACTTATTCCGATTTATTTATTGTTTCGTGACTTTGCGTTACTCGATACAAAATTAGGTTTAGTGATTGTAATGACACTCATTAACTTACCAATAATGGTATGGATGCTTTACACCTACTTTAGAGAAATACCAAACGAAATACTTGAAGCTTCACGTATGGATGGCGCAACAATTGGTGAAGAAATATTTCATGTTTTATTGCCAATAGCCTTACCGGGTATAGCCTCAACGCTATTGTTAAATGTTATTTTGTCGTGGAACGAAGCATTTTGGACACTTATTTTAACCGCTGCAAATGCTGCACCTTTAACGGCATTTATTGCCAGTTACTCAAGCCCTGAGGGGTTATTTTACGCTAAGTTATCGGCAGCATCTGCCATGGCCATTGTGCCCATTTTAATACTTGGTTGGTTTAGTCAAAAACAATTAGTGCGTGGATTAAGTTTCGGCGCAGTAAAATAGGAGAATACACATGGGCAGCATCACACTAAAACAAGTCACTAAAAACTTTGATGAAGTTAACGTAATTAAACCGCTCGACTTAGAAATTAAAGACGGTGAGTTTATCGTTTTTGTTGGTCCATCGGGCTGTGGTAAATCTACATTACTTCGTATGATCGCAGGTCTTGAAGATACCACCAGTGGTAATATAGAAATTGATGGCATTGACGCTACAAAAACACCGCCTGCAAAAAGAGGCTTAGCAATGGTGTTTCAATCCTATGCGTTATATCCGCATATGACAGTGCGTAACAATATTGCTTTTCCTTTAAAAAGAGCCAAGGTTAGCCCTGCAGAAATTGAAAGTAAAATTGCTAACGCCGCTAAAATTCTAAATTTAACTGATTATTTAGACCGAAAGCCTGGGCAATTGTCGGGCGGTCAGCGCCAGCGTGTAGCGATAGGGCGCGCAATTGTACGTCAGCCTTCGGCATTTTTATTTGACGAACCACTTTCAAATCTTGATGCGTCACTACGTGTAAATATGCGTTTAGAAATATCTGAATTACATAAAAGTTTAGCTACAACAATGATTTATGTTACACACGATCAGGTTGAAGCCATGACAATGGCAGATAGAATCGCGGTATTTAATGCCGGTATTATTGAACAAGTAGGCACACCTTTAGAGCTTTATAAAAACCCTGTAAACAAATTTGTAGCTGGTTTTATAGGTTCGCCAAAAATGAATTTTATAGATGCTCCACAAAATGAAGATGCGAATGTTAGCTGTATTGGTATACGACCAGAGCATTTAACACTCTCTACTGAGCAAGGTACTTGGGCTGGAACTGTAGGTGTAATTGAGCATTTAGGATCGGAGAGCTTTTTACATATAAATATTGAAGGCAAAGGTACCGTAACAGTAAAAGCGGATGGTGATTGCCCATTAAAATATGGCGACAGTATTTACCTAAGCGCACCGGCAGATAAAGTATTAAAGTTTGATAATAACGGTTTAACTATTCGCTAAAGCCAATTTTTAATTACCTTAAATAGCACCTTTATAAGGGTGCTATTAACTAAATTCTAATTACATAATCCTATGAAACCTAGGTATTTTTTATTAAGGGATGGTATATTTACAATTATAAATAACAAAAACGTTATTGATAAATAGATATTCCAAAATTAATAAAATAATTTATATAGCAGCACATATAATTAAAATTATGTAATGAAAATAAGGATTTAGTTTTCCTTCTATTTTAAGAGGTTTACGTGGTAAAGCTATCAAATACAGAAATTAGAAAGCTAGATGATGCAGCCAGAGCAGGGTGGTTATATTATGTTGGCGGTAACACACAAGATGAAATTGCTAAAAAGCTAAATATATCTCGTCAATCTGCACAAAGAATGGTCGCATTATCTGTGAGCCAAGGTCTAATTAAAGTTAGACTTGACCACCCGATTGCTAAATGTATGGACTTGGCCGAAAAATTAAAAAGCCGTTTTGGGTTAGATTCGTGTGAAGTTGTACCGAGCGATCCGTCTGAACCATCGTCTACGCTTGGTTTGGCTCAAGCTGGCGCGGCTGAAATAGAACGTCATTTAAAATCAGAACAACCCAAAGTACTTGCTATGGGAACCGGTCGAGTTTTACGTTCATGTGTAGATGAGCTAAGAACTGTTGATTGTCCGCAACATAAAATTGTAGCAATGCTAGGTAATATGGCTTTGGATGGATCGGCTTCACCTTATGATGTTGTAGTAAGAATGGCCGAACACACCAATGCAAAACATTACCCAATGCCATTGCCAGTTTTACCAAGAAGTATTGAAGAAAAAGAACAGTTACATGCACAACAAAATATTACCGGTAATTTAAAACTCGCTAAAGATGCCGATGTAACATTAGTGGGTATTGGTAGCTTAGGTGAAAAGTCGCCATTACATATAGATGGTTTTATTGATGCGCAAGAACTTAAAGAGTTACAAGATCTTGGTGCCGTTGGTGAAATGATTAGTTGGGTGTTTGATAAAAACGGTAAGCTTTTAGATTGCACAGTTAATCAGCGTGTAGCAAGTACGCCATTAAAAACAAATGCTAACAAACAGATTTATGCGATAGCTGCTGGTGAAGAAAAAGTGTTGGCCATTTTGGGCGCAGTAAGGTCAAACATGATCAGCGGATTAATTACTAACGAATATACAGCTGAGCGTTTATTAAGTATTGATTAAACAAATTGATAAATAAAGTATCTGTATTAGTAATACCTGTTATTGCAATAAAGCCACTTAATGTCCGATACCGTCTAGTATTGGACATAGTAAGGGCGCATTTAAGCGCTCTTTCTATATATGCATTAACTACCTATAATTTATATTATGTTAAATAGCATAAATAAATACATAACCAAGTTACTCACCTTCATTAATTAACGTATAAACGCGATATTTTGACTATTTAATAAGCATTAACCTACTTATCTTAATAGTTAGTGCCTTACCCATTTACGGTATTAGGTTCTTGAACATATAAAAATACCGCTTGGTTATTAATATAATCAAGCGGTATTACAATGATTGCCTATTCGCCACTTTACCCAATCAAACTTAAAGTATTGAAACAAATAGCTTTTTAATAAACCTAGTAATTCACTAGAATGTTTTATTATTCATAAATTCACTAATAAGCTCAGACACTTTATCTGGATGTTCATCAATAACCCAATGAGCGGCTTTATCTATCCAAATCAATGATGAATTTGGAATTGCTTCTTCTAACATTGGCGCATACTTTGGCTTTTGAAACTTGTCTTCTTTACCCCATATTATGAGTGTTTCATGAGGTAAGCTTTTAAGATCGCCTGTAATAGCTTCGGTATATTCTTTATTGAGCCTGCGCATGTTACTAAATAAAGCGGCTTTTCCTTTTTCATTACTCCATGGTGCTAAGTATATTTTCATCAACTCTTCAGTCATTACGCTCGAGTCGTAAACACCTTTGGGCATGAAATCTCTTAATGTATCCACAAATTCAGCTACAGTTGTTTTTTCTTCTACACCTGGTTCTAGCAAAGGTTCAAATTCTGGTATTGGCCAAGAGTCAAAACATACACTATCAATTAAAACCAACCCGTTTACTTTATCCGGATGATTTACAGCCATTAATTGAGCAACACCACCACCAATATCATGTGCAGCAATATTAACTTTAGAAATACCGAGTTCTTCCAAAAACTTACACATTATTCTACATTGCGCATTTATAGATACATCGGTGTTAATTGGCATATCAGATTCACCAAAGTTTAGTAAATCAGGCGCTATTACTCGATATTTTGATGCAAGTTTTGGCATCACATTTCGCCATAAAAATTTATTGGTTGGTATTCCGTGTATCAATAATAAAGGTGTTCCTTGTCCCATTTCTTGATAAGCAATTTGATGACCTTCTACTGTAACGTACTGTGTCTTGTTCATAATTTTGCCTCTTTAACTTTAAAAATTATAATATTTAGTAAACTATAAAATTAGAATATAGCCTTATAAAGCAAATTCCGTCCCAATATGAGTATTTATTAGTTATTAAAAAATCTTAATGTTTTAAAAGTTAAACCCCTGTGATACGTGGGCTCTAGGCTAAATAAATTTACTGACTTTATAATATTGCAGTGTTTAATAATTGTGATTATCAAACCGCTTTAAGAAGTGTGAAACGATGACTCGTATACATGCAACAATTACAAAAGCGTAGTTTGTAATACTTTGAAGGAATAATTTGAAATAATTATTCTTATTAAAGAACTTTTACAAATTTAAATACATTAAAGGTTCATATACGCAAAAGCACTAATAAATATTAGTGCTTTCAAAAATTATAATTTAACTTTTTAGTAAGCTATAAATAAAAAATAGTTAACCGCCCTACTGTTTCTATTTATCATTCCAAAAAATATCTAATATTTTCTATTAATACACTTTGCTTAACTGGCTTCAATAACAGGCCGTTAAACCCAAGCTTCACATACTTGTTATCACTATTTTCGTTTTCACTAAATGTATGAGCGATAATTTTTGTTGCTGATGCGTCAGCATGCTTTCTTATTTTTAGCATTGCGTCGGTGCCTGTAAATTGCGGCATTACTATATCCATTAAAATAATATCGTAAATATTTTGAGAAACCATAAGTAGCGCCTCTATAGCACTTGATGCGAAATCTATTAAAATATTTTCTTCGTTAAGCATTTTTCTAATTACTATTTCTATTAGCAAGTCATCATCTACTAAAAGCAGTCGTTTAGTTTTATTTATTGGCGTTACTTTAAACTCGATAACTTCAGCCATATTTTCAATAGTGTTTTTCATGTTTTACCTCATTACTGTTCCAGTAATATACGCTAATTTATAACGATTTATCTTTTAAAATGCGTGTTATTTGATTTATTAATACACCTTGTTTTACTGGTTTTAATAGCATGTCATCAAAGCCCTGGTTAACGTATTTTGAATCTGTATCGGGTGTCGATGTATGCGCAATTATTTTAGTTTTCAAATTGTCACTGTGTTTTTTAATTTTTAACATAGCGTCAGTTCCCGACAATTCTGGCATTACTATGTCCATTAAAATAATGTCGTAACTGTTTTGCGATACCATCAACATCGCTTCTATTGCACTGCGCGCGTAATCTATTTTAATATTCTCATTTTTTAGCATCGCTCTAATTACAATCTCAACAAGAGGATCGTCATCAACCAGTAATAGCGTGTTTTGGTGTTTGTTAGTTACTAAACTCGCTTTTACTAAACTCGCTTTTACTAAATCATTATTTGTTAATGAGCTACTTGGTACTCCTTGCTCGTTGCCTTTACCTTGTTTGGTTGCTATGTTTACCAACATAGAAAGTGATATCGTTGATTTATTCGCGTTACTACTTATAGTTATCGCTTTACCACCTAACATCTTAAATATTGAAATAAAAAACTTTAACTCTAATGACACGTCTTTATCATCTATAAAGCGCGTTATATCATCACCCGATATACTTTTAAGCTCAGTTATAAAGTTACTACTGTCGATCAAATTACTTAATGAAAAATCGAGGTGTAAGTAATTACGTTTACTTTCATTTTTAATCTGAGCGTTAATTGAAAGCGTTGTATTATTCGATGAATCCAAAACCTCAGTCACTAACTGAATAACCAATTGAGAAATTAACTTTTCATCGCTTGCGACCGTTAATTCAGGCGTAATATTATTTTTAAGAACGATTCTTTTATTTTCAGCCTCTTTAGCTAAAATCGATATATTATTATTGATCATTTGATTTAGGTTTACGTTTTTGGCCTGAAGCTTTAACTTACCTATTTCCGATTTATTTATATTTACGAGTTGTTGAATTACACTTTCGAGCTGGTCGCATGCATCAGAAATATTCCCCACATTGTTTTTAAATTCGTTAAAGCTTATTGGATCTTTAGATATTTCAACTAATGACTTTAAAGATGATAAAGGCGTTTTTAACTGACGACTAAGCCTTGTAACAAATTTTTCTTTTAATTGATTTGTCTGTTTTGATTTTTCGAGAACATCAGCGAGTAAACATTCTTTTTGATGTGCCTCTGTATCATCTCTAAAGTAGCAAACAAAGCCATTAAAATCTGTATGTCTTTGTAATACAGTTATCCACTTCCCGTCTGTAAAACCTATATCTATTAATTGGTTACGGTCATCATCAAGCTTATGATGTTCATGGTAGTGATTTATAATATTATGCTGCTGCGCAATACTTATCAGCTGGCTATACGATAGCTGACTGTTTTGTTTATTCACCTGTGCAAATAAAAGATTAAAAGCATTATTGGTAATCACAGGAAGTTCGTGGCTATTAAAAATAGCAAACCCATGCGGCAGTGCATCCAGAGAACTTGAAAAAAGCGCTTCTCTATTGAGTATTAACTGATTTTTTTGTTTTATTTCACTGTGTAAACGCCTTGGCAAACGTAAAAAATAATACACAAACGCGAATACACAAAAAGAGATTAACCCTAATCTAATTAAACTGTATTTAGTTATTTGTGGTCGTACTATTTTATTCATTGGTTGCACATGCAAGCGCCAAGTAGGTGGAAAACGACTGCTTAAAGCGCTAATACTACTTTTAATTATACTCGGGTTTACTTCTCCTTGTTTTCCTAAAGTAAACTGTGGTGTTGCTATAAAAACGTTATAATTTTCAGTGTTTAATTTTCCAATAACGGCTTTTAAAAACTTACTTAAATCAAATGCTGTAAGTGTATAAATAGAGCCTTTTTTTATTTTTATTTCAGAAATTAAGAAGGCCGTATCAGCAACCGTAAATACTTCTACTGCTTGTTTATTTGCTCTTTTATTAAATTTTTCTAACCAGTTTGTAAACCCGTACGCGGCTAAATCAAAATTATTTTTTGACCAAAGTGCAAGCTGGTTATACTCAGAATCAAACACAACATACCCTTTGTAAGTTAAATTTTGTGAAACCTGACTCTGCACTAAATTGTTAAGCTGCTCTTTTGTATAGTTATTTTGGCTTTGCAAAAAGCCTGCAATAACTAAATCTTTTTGAGATATATACAATCCTTGATTATCAAATCGCTCTAATGCATTAAATAACGTTTTACGTAATTGCTGGGTTTGTTGATTGTAGTTACTTTGCAGCTCCTTTTTTTCAATAGTATAAAGAAGTAATGCAGTGAATGAGCATAATACTAATGCAATTAAAAATGCGACGGGCGCTAAACTAAATACATGAATATACTTTTCACCATAATTTTTTTTCTCAGGCTTAGTACTTTGATTACTTACTGAATCTGAATTTTTATTTAACTGTGTCTGCAATAATTGAGCAAATGAAATAAACTGATCTTTTTGTGAACCTATTAATGTTTTAGGTGCTAAATCGGCCATCAGCACTACGCCAATTAATTTATTAGTGACACTATAAATTGGATATTGTGCATAAAAACGAATTAATTTGTGCGTGTTGTTTGATACATCATCAAAAAAGGTATCTTCAAATAAATATAGTTTTTCTTGTGTGCAGCGTTGTTGATAGCTTAATAACTCATTTTCGACGCTTTCTTTATCGTTGCAGGTTATTAACTGCTCTGAATAAACCTCTCTAAAATCGATAAATTTAACAATTGGAACATCATAAAACTGTTTTAGTAGTGTTAGCGTTTCTTTAATTTCTGTTGATATTTCATCAGTTTGTGTATCTTCTAAATTAGCATGTGAAGTAAATATATTTGAGGCGTTCATTGACGTTCTCCTTCCCCTTTTGGGGGAGTATGTATCCACGTTGTACTGTTTTGGCTGCTATGTACTGGCAGTAAAACTTTAAATGGTGGTGTTAAGCTACTAAGTGCAGGTTCGCCTGTGGTGATATTAATTACTTGTTCTGCATTAACTAAATTAAGTGATGTTTTGCAATATGTAATGCCTGGCTCAATCCCTATTAAGCTCAGTGTTTCACTAATAATAAGGTTATTTACTAAATCAATACCGGCGAGCTCAAATGTAGTTTGTAAAATAGTGAAGACGAGTGTCTCTACAATGTTTTCATCTTCTTCTAAGCGTGTCCCTTCTGGGCAGCATATAGTGCCAAGCTCTATATCAAAGTTTGTTCCTATAAGAACGAACTTAAGCGCTTTAAGTGCATCTTTTAAGAGGGATTCTACTTCGGGTAAATATAAATCAAGTATGTCGCCTTGCGATTCGTACCCTGCTTGGCATGTGTCACATGATAGCGCCAACTCTCGACCGTCGGCTCCTACAAGTGGACGACCCAAAGCGGTCAAGCCAACTAAACAACTGCTGTCGGCCGGTTGCTTATCTATTTCAAAGCTTTCACAAGGTGAGCCTGTTACTACTTTTTGCGATACATAACGAGATAGAATTTGTTCACTATTAGCTGGGCATTGTTGTGGCGTACTTCTTAATAACTGACCAATAACGGTATTACCTAACTGCCCTATTGCATAATTTGGACCTTGCTGTAGTGCATTTATATAACTTACATTACCGGTATTATTTAGTTTACTCACACCTTGGCTGTCTGTTGCTTCATCGCTTAAGCCCTTTAAACACGGATTACCTTGGCAATTTGGAGCATCGTAATAAACAGCTTCTCGTGAGGTAAACCTATCATCTCGTATGCCAATTAGCGCTCTGTATGTGCTGTTTGCCCCCCGGTCTGTATAAAATATGAGTGGTGCTTGGTGCTCATCAAAACTTACTGCAATACCGAGTGGTGTATTATTAGCATCAACGACAGTAATTTGATTATCTACTTTAGTTTGATGGCGCTTAATAAGGGCATCCCTTACTAAAATCACCCCACCAATTGAGCCAATAATTAAAATTGTAATAATTAATATAAGCTCAATAGTAAGTATGTACCCTTGTTGATAATGCTTTTTCATATCAGGCTCCTATAACACTTCTACAAGCATTTTAAGTACGTTCATTACTTGTAATGCTGCGGGAAAAAACACCAATACCAAAAACATCGGAAAACAAATTAAGATAATGGGAAAGGTTGTGTGCATCGCTTTTTTGTTTACCTTTTTAGCGAGTAAAATGTTCTTTTTTAGAGCTAGGCCTTCAAGTTGAGCCTCTACTGCTTGGATAAGTGGCGTACCAAGTTTTGACCCTATTAACATTAAGTTGGCGAGCTTTTTAATTCCTAATACGCCGGTTCTTTCAAAAAGTGAATTAAATGCAAATTCACGATCTTTACCTGCGCTAAGCTCGAATAAAAATAACTTTAGCTCTTTGTATAATGGGTGTTTTTGACTTAATCCATGATCAACCGCCAGTGCAAATGAGCGCTCTAGTGAAAATCCAGCGCGCATGTAAACCAGTAACACCCGTAAAAAAAACTCTAAGCTGTTATTAATAGTGGTTTTGCGTTGATTTTTACGTAATAAAAACCAGCATTCGGGTGCAAAAAAACACATAAAACACAGTAACAATTTAATCGATTGGCTCAGCTCATAGCCTGTTAGCTCTATAACCGTAAATGCACTAAAAGTAGCAGCCACTTTGAAGCAGTACAGGCTTATTAATATTTTATTAATTTGAATCCCTGCTTGTCTTAGTTGACGTTTAGAGATGATGATTAGCGGATACCAATTAATGTTTTTAGTATCGGGTTTATCTAATTCAACTTTAAGAGATTGCCTATGAATATGGATAAATGACCCCATACTTACTAAAAGTCCGATAAGTAAAAGTATATCAATCATAATGTTACCCTTAAGCTAAGGCGTAGCCATAAAAAACCAAATAGCTGACAAAGAAGCGCAACCGTTATAAATGCAATACCATTAGGGTCGTTTAATAATGGTTCAAACCAGGTTGGATCGGTATAGCTAAATAAAGGAATTAGTGCGTAAGGTAAAAAACCACTAAATACAGCAGCGTATTTAGTGCCCGAAAGCTTAGCTTTTAGCTGTTGGCGGTCGAGGGTCCGAAGCGACATCATGTTGCATACGCTTTTTAGCATGTCGGTTAAATCACACTGGCTTTGTGTATGTGTAATGATGCTATGAGCAAACAATCTTACGGTTTCGCAGTTGTATCTTTCAATTAAAGGGGCAAACGACGTTTCGGCATCACTACCCATGCTCATGCGTTGTATTAGTAAGGTGCTTTGTTTTTTTATATATGGGTCTGCATGTTCATCAGCAAACTGCATTGATTGCTGTAGCGATAGCCCAGTGCTTAAACACGATTGTACGGTTTCAATAAATTCTAAAAAATGATGCTCAAATTTTGCTAATTTATAATGAGCCAAGTCAATCACAGTTATAAAACAGGTTACAAAAACCACGATTGAAATAATAAACGCGCTGGTTGATGCCTCTGGATAATATAATTTAGCTAAAAACCATGAGCTACTAGAGAGCGAGCACGCCATGCTTATAAACCAGGCGTTACTTATGTTTAAGCCTAGCACTCGTAGTGACAGAGTAAGTACGTCTTTTTCTTCTAAAATATCTACTTTTTTAGTGCCTTGGCTGCTTTTATTTTTAGCATACAAAGAAACCAACACACTAGTTGCAAGTACAAAGGTTATAACCGCCGCTATAGCTAATAAATAATCAAGTTTAGTCATTGTTAGCCTCCGGGTTATTGTGCAGTAATGCTTTTAATTCTTTTGCATTTGCGCCTTGGCCTTTCATAAACTCAATAACACTTGAGTTATCTATTAACTCACTTTGTACAGGCTCTGCTTCGTTAATACTATAAAGCGGGCTAAAATGTGCGCCGCCATTAACACGCTTAATTTCACCAATACTTTTTAGAGTTCGGGTGCCATTAGTTGAGCGAGAAACATGCACAATAAGTTGAATACTCGACGCGATTAGCGAACTTGTATGGGTATCGCTCAGTTGTGCATTGTGTAACTGCACTAAGGTAGATAAACGAATAACGGCATCATTTGCGCTGTTAGCATGTATGGTCGTCATCGAACCTTGGTGACCACAGTTCATTGCTTGGAGCATATCGATTACCTCGCCTGAGCGTACCTCTCCAACAAGTATTCTATCTGCGCGCATTCTAAGGGCTGCTTTTACTAAATCTCTTAGGCTAACTGCACCTTTACCATCGCTGTTTGTGTCGTGGGCTTCTAATTGCACAACGTGGTTGTGATGCAAATTAAGTTCTGCGCTTTCTTCAATGGTTACAACACGTTCATTCGGATTAATTGAGTTGGCAAGTACGTTTAATAATGACGTTTTACCAGCCCCGGCATTGCCACATACTAAAATATTAACGCCTGTTTTAACTGCACTTTTTAAAAATGATAGGATGTTTTTATCTAAAAAATGGTTATTAACTAAAAAGTCATCGTTTATTTTTTTATGGTTAAACTTACGAATAGACACAATAGCTGCGCTGGTACACGCAGGCGGTACAATAATATGAACACGGCTACCATCTTTTAGTTTGCCATCAACAATTGGCATAAGCGCATTCACTTGTCGGCCACAACCATCAAGTAAGCGATCAACAAATCGGCGTAAATGGCGTTCGTCATCAAACTTACTGGCTGTGCAAAGTAGTTTGCCTTGTTTATCAATCCAAATATCTTGCGTGTCGTTTATTAAAATATCACTCACCTGATCGTCCAGCATAAACTGTGCAATAGGACCCAGACCCTGAATTTCATCAAATACAGCCTGAACAACCTGCTCTTGTTGGTGTTGATTAAATGAAGATTGATTAAATTGTGGAATTTCACTGCACAAAGCAGAGATTTTTTCGAGAACATTACTTGATAAAAGCGCGGTTGGTTCTTGTTCGTACTCTTCGATAACGGCATCGTGCAATAGCTTTTTAAGCTCTTCAAAGGTACTTAAACTGGTTTGAACTTCTTCATGTTTGCTTGATAAATTAAACATAAAAACTCACTTAGCTACATATACAGCTTCATTTTTAACGCCTTTAACCACTTCGATTGTGCGACTGGTTTGTAAGCGTGAAAAGTTTTGCAAACGACCTTGTTCAATGTCATAAGCGCTATGCACAATAATTGAAACTTTGTCGGCGTTATCTATACCCGCCAACGAATAAACATCTTTTGGAAGTACCGCAAGGACTAACGAAACACCGCCCGCAGCGGAGTTAGACTCTTTAGCTAAATTATCCATTACGCCACTTTTAGCGGCTTGCGATTTAGGACCTTTTGAAACACCAATAAGCTGTACATCACGGGCAACTGTTCTTACTAAGCGATTAGTTTTAGCGACTATGTCGAGTCGGTCACCTTTGTGTATGCGCGAAAGCGGAATATCTAAGGTGTTTAGTTTTAAAGTATATAAAACACGCCCTGCCGGAATGGCTTCTGATAAGTTTTGGCTTTTCGCTCTAATAAAATCGGTGTCGAACAAGGGTTGTTCAACCATTTTGTTAGTTGCTAATTTTTGACCAATTAATGCACGCGGATTTTGAACGCTCAGTGCAATATTTGAATAGTTACTTGGATCTATACTTTTTTGTTCTACATCGTGAACGGTTACTGTTTGACCGGCCGACATATTTTTGTTTACTACCCAAGCTGTTACGTTATTTTCATCGTTTACCTGTCTAATGCCCAAAGCCGAAGCTAACATGCCAGAGGTGATGAGTAATGTGAGAGCCGCAGTGGTTGCGCCTTTGTTACTTTTACTTTTCATAATATTCCTCCAGAGTAACTTTCACTGCCACACTTTTGTGGCAGTGAGCCTTAAGCTTGGTATTCAAACCTGGTTGCCTTATATTGGGTACCTTGCGTTAGTTACCTTGCGAACCGCCTGCTGCTGTACGTGTTGCAGCATCGCCGCTTGGTGTTGCATTAACAAGTGCGGCACTTTCACTAAAGTCTGATGCAACAAAAGTGAATGAACTGCCATCGCCTGCGTACACATCAACTGAATCCACAAACCCAGAGCCAGACACTTCAGCAGTGCCTTCGGCGTTAATCATGCCGTCAAATACATAGCTTTGGTCAAGTGAGCCAATTGCTTCAGCTACATCTTCAAGTTCGCTGGTTACCGAGTCACGTAATGTAGATAAACCAATTACAAGTGCTGCTACCATTGAAGTAGAAAGAATGATTAGCTCTGACGTTAGTACAAAACCTTTTTGCTTTTTGCTATTTAAGTTATGTTTAATAGTTTTCATAATCGTAGCCTTTAAATTAGAAGAGCTTATGCTCACTTTACATATTGCGAGGACCATGCCAGCTATAAATAACCATTAAATACAGTTAGTTATGTTTTTAATGGTTATTGTTTATTAGATGTTTTCATTTTTGATTTGCAAAATGCAAATCAATATTAAAAATATTTTAGATAAATAATGCTAGGTTTACGTTATTGAAAGTATTATTAAAACTGGTGGATAGTGTAAGGGGGAAATATTAAAAGCAATCTTGTGAGGTTATGTATAAAACGTAGGATGAGCGTAAGCTTTACTCCTATTTTTGATAAATAATAAAGTGGTTTTGGCTCCTTATACCAACCTGCATAAATCTTTGATCAATTTAACGAATTAAATTGCACTATAACGTCGTTAAAAATTTTTTATTTAGAACAACTAGATACAAAAATTTTTGCCTAGTTCTAGCGTAATTTTCTTAATGTTAAATAGACCCCATATATAAGCAGATTGGTATTAATAATGCCAAATTGTAGACATAAAAAAAGGCCCGAAGGCCTTAAGAATAACAATTACCTAAAACGGAGAGTTTACCGCGCCTAGCAAGTGCTTTTTTATGCGTGGGTTCTGCACGTAAAACTTGCTCATAGTAGCCACAGGCCAATAAATTATTGCTGTTAGCTTCTTCAATTAACCCTTTATGGTAAAAATAGGCGGTACTATTTAAACCAAACTTAACCGAAAGCTCTAAGTAGTTTGAAGCTATAACGTAGTTGCCCTGGGCATAATGTATAGAGGCCATTTGCAGGTATGGTGAAGCATGTGTACCAAAAACATCAACGCCGTATTGAGCAATACTTTTTGCTTTAGCTAAATTACCTTGCTCTATTGCTAACGTAACCCCTAAAGTAATTGCGTTTAACGGCGGGTTAGCTTTATTAAGCAGAGTGTTTATAACCTGTTGAGACTGATTAGCACGGCCACTTTTATAAAGTACATATGCCGATATTGAAAGTATTGCCGTGTTATCGGGGTGTTCAAGCATTAACTGATTCACCTCATGCACTAGGTTCAAACAGTTACTTGCATTAATACCTTCGCACTTTAATGGTTGGGCGTTTAATTGGTATTTTTTAACTATGTCACCCAACGCGTTGTAAGGATTTACTGTTGGCTTGTAATCAATATGAGCGCAACCCGATAAAGTAAGAAGTAAAATAATATAAAATATTTTCATAGCCCTTGCTCCTGTATATAGCTAAGTACCTGGGTGTCTATATTTGCCTGCTCCCACGAACGTAATGTATTAATTGGCTCACGCACCAGGTTTGGAGTTACAACAATTATAAGCTCGCGGTTGTTTTCACTTTTGCTGGTTGTTTCGCTTAACTTTCCTAGCATGCTATTGCCGTTGCCATCAGGTACAAAGTCGTGGCTTGCATTGTTATCAGTGCTAATTAAGCCACCAATAATAAGAGGTTGTCCGTCTTTTAAACGCGTTGATGTTTGCATGCTGCGTGTATTAAATGCACTGCTGTTTAAACTGCTGCCTGTACTTTGTGCAATTTCGGCGGTTAACGTGGTATCGGGTAATGAAATTACTGGGTTTAGATCAAGTGTTATTCTGTCTTTGTCGTCAACCATGGCGCGTACATTTAATTCAACTCCAAATGATTTAAATTCTGTACCGCTAAACACCGACCCACTACTACCTTGCTGCCCGCTTGTAATTCCAGATGGGCTATAACTTGTAGGTACAGGTACTTCACCACCGACTTTAAATACGGCACTTTCGCCGGCTAAAACCGTGATTGTAGGGCGAGAAAGCGTTCGAGAAATACCTTCTTGTTCAAGTAATGAAAACAACATATCAATGGCAAACTGTGAGGTAGAAAGCTGTAAGTTATTAGTTAATTGACCGCCAATTAATTGCAGCGCATTTTCTATTGTTGCAGAGCCAGATTCACGATTAGTCATACCGTCACGGCCAAATAAACCCGCTTCTTTTTCATATCCATTAGAGAGCACGCTAATATCTGGGCGCCATTGCTTTAACCTACGTTGATTTACTTCGTATAGCTGCACCGATACACGCACTTGCGGTAAATCTTCAACTTCAATACTCGACAAAACTTTACCGCCAGCCACTGACAGCAACGTTGCTCTTGCAATATTAGAACTCACATTACTTAAATTTAATCCTGAGGTAGCATCATTTATTAAACCGCCTGACTCGTTGGCAAGTACTTCAATACCTGAACTTTTATCCTGCGTTGCGCCGCCCATTAAATTATTAGGATCAAGAGGAGAACCCTGAGTTTGTAATGCTTGCTCTGGTTCGAATAATTTATTAATTGTATTTAATAAGCGCACTAGCTCTATCTGGTTTTTTACAGAGCCGGAAAGTAAAAACACATCGTTGTCGTCATTTGATAACTCATCAACCGAGATGCGTTTAATGGTCACTTTATCTGCGCCCATTGATTTTATTACTTCGCTAATACGTTCTTCTTTAGGCTTGGGTGCTTGAGTTACTTTTATTAAATTAATAATAGCGACTTTACTCGAGTTTTGAGAGCTGCCGCCGTTTGCGTTACCCAAGCCTTGCAAGCGTTGAGCAAGTGAATTAAACATACCTTGGTTAGGATTTGAGGTGATAACGGGTTGTGATGCTTGTGAGCTACTGGCATAAAGGTAGTTTTTTGCAGCTTCATAAGCGGCATGACGATAATTTATAGTAGGTACTTCACCACGTAATACAACAGCATGGCGATCAGGCGCTATGGTTAGCTGTACGTCAGGATGGATGTCGTTTAAGGCATTTTCTAGTACGCTGTAGTCTTCGGTTACGCCAAGTAAAAATGTTTCAGAGCTTTTATCGTCGTACCACACCATCATAGATGTACGGCCCAACTTTTTAGCTAAAATTAGTAGCTCACGGCCATTTACCACGTTCACATCAAGTGTTGTTTCGTGGCCAAGTGCAATACGAGAAATATCACGGGTAAACACAAAGCGAGTATGCGTCCATTTAACTAAGTGCGATACTTTTTGTACCCGCTCACCATTTGCATTTTCTATATAATCTAAATGACTTTCACTGCCCATAGCGGTAAAAGATATTAGTAATAGTATAAAAATAAATTTTAACATAAGCCTTTCCCTCAATTTGCTTACTGTATAGGTAGCAAGTATGAGACCAAGGGTTTTTGTATTTATAATCAGTGGATTAAGATGTATAAACGTGTTTTTTATTATTTTGATTCGCAAATTGCAAATCAACAATTCATGAAGAGGTTAACAAAGAAATAAGAGCAGAGGTGTGTGGCGCAAAGCGAGTGAAAGTACGCTTTACGCTAGTCTTAATTAATGCAAAGCGGCTGTAAACGGGATGCTTTCACAGATTTTAGCTTCAGCTATAAGCAGCTCTTCTAGACGAACATCAACTTCTTCTTTTTCAAAGTATTCGTAAGCGAGTTCTACAAATAGGTTTTTATGTTTTTCTTCTGACTTAGCAATAGCAACATAAAAATCTTTTTCTTTACCCTCAGGAAGTGCTTGTGCAACTAAAGAAAAACGCTCGTGGCCACGTGCTTCAATTACACCGCCAACCAGTAATCGGTCCATTAAAAAACCATCACGACCATGTCTAAACAGTGCACGTATTTGTTTTATGTACGGGTCTTTTTTGTCGTCACCTAAGTTTACATCTCGCTCTAAAAGCAATTTAAGTACTTGTTTAAAGTGTATTAATTCTTCTAGCGCTAAGTCGGTCATAGCTTTTACTAATTTACGTTTGTCTGGATAATGCGAAAGCATAGACATAGCCATACCCGATGCTTTTTTTTCTGCAGCGGCGTGATCTTGTAAAAAAGTATTAAAGTCAGCAAGGACAACTTCGGTCCATTCAAATGGGGTGTGGTATTTTAATTCAAACATTTTCTGTACAACTTAAATAATAATGCGGGGATTTTAACGTATTTGATTTAAAAAATCTTGTAAGGCAGTAATTTATCTATCCGTCCTTTAGCCGTAGATTCAACTTTTAACGGGTGTTTAATATCGTTCCACGCGGTAACTTTGCCGCCCATATTCATTTTTTCAAAATCAGTTTTATCACTTTTTAACGCTAAAAAATTGCATAGCTTTTTATAGCTATCAGGCTTTGCTATATCAATGGATAAAAAATCGTTGTCACGGTTATTAAAGTACGTTTGAGCATCATTAAAATGTTTTTTATAACAGTCTGCTAAGTAACTATCGTCGCTAATATTATTAAGCGAAAGCTCACTAAACGTATTTAAATAACAACGTTTTATATGAATATTAAAGCCCCCGTCGCCGCGCGTTAAATTAGTGTGCATACGCGTTAAAAGCTGTTTTATTGATACAAGCCATGCACCAAGTTCGCGCTCTAAATAAATAAACTTAGAGTCTGGGTAATGAATATCAAGCGCTTTAAAGTCATTAAATATGGGAGTGTCGGCAATCGCGTTAGCATTTTCAAAACAAGCATTAGTATACGCGGTATGCGCCGTTGTAATACCAAGCTCTAAAAATGCGTGGCACACACTAGTAGTGCCGGTACGTGGTAAACCTATTATAAATATTTTGCTCATTAACTTTTCTTTAATTATCCGCGTGTCACTAGCAATACAAAGGCGCTAACAATAATCACTAAAAATGTAGTAATGGTACCAATTTGGCGATATTTCAGGCTTTTTTCTACTATGCCTAAATTTTGAAACACACGGCCTATTAATAACGCACCACCTAATATATGACAGTAATGGCTAGCAAGCCCTTGGTACTCTGCCAAAAAAAGTAAAATTAAAGCAATTGGAACGTACTCCATAAAGTTAGCGTGGGCACGCACAGCACGTTGTAGCGTTGCGTTACCATTATCACCAAGTGATATCTGCTCCGCGCGGCGCACTTTTATTACGTTAAAGCTCAAATAAATGTAAAAGAATGCAAGTAATGCAGCATAAGTTGAAATGATCACGGCGTTTTCCTGTTATTTTTATCGCATAAGCATGCGCTTTATTATTGTGGGCGTGATAATAACATATAAATTTGAGCAGCATTATCAGAAGTTTAATAAATGCCTATGCTAAGCTAAGGGTATTAAGTTAGTAGAAAATCACATAAGGATTTTATGTTTGTACCTCGCAAAGTAGCCGACAGTTACCGTGAAATGATTAACAGTATTGGCTTTTACCCTTCTATGCTTTCAGTGGGCTTTTTAGTATTTGCCATTATAACTATGTCGGTTGAATATTTAGCCCCTATTGAGCAGCTGAAATCGTTTATATCGGTTGTACTTGTTGATAGCGCCGAAAACGCGCGTACTATTTTAAGCACTTTAGCGGGGAGTATTATTTCGCTTACTGTGTTTAGTTTTTCGATGGTAATGGTGGTTTTAAATTCGGCCAGTGCGAGTTTATCGCCCCGCGTAGTGCCTGGGCTTATTACGCGTAAATCACACCAAATGGTTTTGGGATTTTATTTAGGCAGCATAATTTACTCAATTATTATGCTTATAAATATTAATAAACTTGAAGGTGGCAGTACGGCTATTCCTTCAATTGGTGTACTGTTTGCACTTATTTTTGGCTTGATTTCATTAGGTTTATTTGTATTTTTTATACATTCAATCTCTCGCGCCATTCAGGTTGATAACGTATTAAATGGCTTGTTTAGCCAAACTAAAAACGAAATTAAAACAATAATACAAAGACAGCAAGAGAACCCAGTTGAAGACTTTCCAGACTTTAGCAAGTGGCATTCGGTTAGCAGTAAAACGGAAGGGTATTATAAAGGCGTACATACCGATAAGCTGTGTGCCATTTTGGCAGAGCAAGATATAAAGGTGTATATCTCTGTTAACCAAGGCTATTTTACAGTTAAAGGTTACCCGTTTTTAAAATGTAATAAAGATATAGCAAACGATGAAGAGCTGATTAATAAAATTCTCGACTGCTTTATTTTTTATATAGAAGAGTACATTAGCGATCATTACCGTTATGGGTTAACGCAAATATCAGAAATTGCAGTTAAGGCAATGAGCCCGGGTATCAACGATCCAGGTACTGCGGTTAAATCAATTGATATGCTGAGTATTTTACTTATTCAACGACTTTCAATTAACGATATTAACTACTCGTTTAAGCACAGTGATAATGCCCCATTGTTATACCTTCATGAAACAAGCTTTGATGAGTTATTACACGACAACTTTACACCGCTGCGTAATTACGCCAAAGGCGATGCATACGTAATGACAAACGTGCTTGAGGCATTTAAAAATATTTTGTTTGTTGCCCATAAAGATACCGATGCACGCAACAGTTTATTTAATTATTTAAATGCAATTGTTGATGACATAAATGAACATGTAACTAATGAATACGACAGACGCGAAGTGACTAATATGCTCAACTCAATAGCGCGTATTAGCCAAGATCAAGGTGAGAAGTTGGTGGCACGTTTTGAGCACCACTAGGGCGTGTTGAATTATTTGGATTGAAATTTGTTCAATCTAGGGGCGATTAAATCGCGGCGCGAGGTTTGTAACCTAGTGGGCTAAGTAAAAACCGAGCAACATAGAGTTAATCGTCCCTAGTAAGAACCTATATTTTAATCTATGTAGTACACAGCATAGCTTGAGGCTGTTACTTTAATCTCTCCAGCATGGTAGGCATCAGGTACATAGTTACTTGGTGCGCTATCAGCCATCATTACTTTTTCTGCGCGCATATAAGGCTGCGACAGCACATTGAGTGGACTCAGTGATGCGCTGTATAATCCTTTTAAATCAACGCCATAATCTTCACTAAACTCTTTTGCTGCATCCCGTGCGTCTTTAATTGCTAACTTTTGCGCTTTTTTATGCAGCTCGTTGTAGTTGCTTGCTAAAAATTGCGTTTGATTAATTTCGTTAATACCGTTGTTAACTAAGCTTTGTAGTAACTCAGGGTATTTATTTATATCGCTAAGTTTTACAGTTAGCGTGCGAGATACTTTAAAGCCTTTAAATTCTTGATTACCGGTAGTGCGGTTGTATTGGCTATCACGGTTTATTGAGATTTGCCCGGCGTTTATATCTTCCTCTTTAACACCAATTTCTTTTACGAGCTTAATTGCTTTGGCGATGGTTAAGTCGGTTTTATTTTTAGCAGCAATTAAGTCTTTATCAACTTCGGTAATACCTACACTAAGCTGTACGTAATCTGGCATTGTGGTAAGAGTAGCTTCGCCTTTAACATAAATATGAGGAGCATCGGGAGTCGCTGCCGCGAGTGCATCAAAACTAAGTACGTTTAAAGCCAGTGCACTACCTAAAACAAGAGTCAGTGTTTTCATTAAGTCGATCCTTTAATTATGTAAATGCTAGTAAACACCGTACGTGGTTAATTAAATATGAACAAGCACAAAAAAACAGGCCATTGCCTGTTTTTTGTTAAGCGTTGTAATTAATGCTATTACACCATTTACTTTTAATTACGTATAAACGTTATTAAACACTACAACGTTTATAGTTACGGTATTTTGGTAACCAGTAATTTTTGTCGATTGCTGCCCATAACGCATCATCAGTAATCTCAAGAGCAACGCCCTCTTCGATTGCTTTTTTAGCAATGGCAAATGCAATACGCTTACTTAGCGTTTCAATTTCAGTTAGGGCTGGTAATAAACTACCTTTACCTGTGTTTGCACGCGGCGACGACTCTGCAAGCATTTCGCTAGACACACTTAACATAGCATCTGTAATGCGTGTTGCTTTAGCGGCAATAACCCCTAAACCAATACCAGGAAAAATATAGCTATTGTTACATTGTGGGATTGGGAAAATTTCACCGTTGTGTTCAACCGGATCAAACGGGCTACCTGTTGCAACAAGTGCCTTGCCATCTGTCCATTTAATAACATCAGCAGGATGCGCTTCTACCTGCTTAGATGGATTACTCAATGGGAAAATAATTGGCTGTTCACAACCTGCGTGCATTGCACGAATAGCTTGCTCAGTAAATAAACCAGGTTGGCCTGAAACACCAATTAAAATGTCTGGTTGTGCACAGTTCATAACATCAAGAAGTGATGCGTATTCACCGCTGTAAGTCCAATCACTTAACGAGCCTTGCGGTTGTGCAAGTGCTTGTTGGAAATCGCGTAAGCCTTCCATACCCTCTGAAAGCAGGCCAAAACGGTCAACCATAAATACTTGGCTACGCGCTTGAGCTTCTGTAATACCTTCAAAAACCATTTGGCTAATAATTTGCTCAGCAATACCACAACCAGCAGAGCCTGCACCCACAAAAACTACTTTTTGTTGGCTTAGGGTTGAATTTTTAACGCGACACGCAGCAAGTAAAGAACCGACCGTTACAGCCGCAGTACCTTGAATGTCATCGTTAAAGCTACAAATTTCATTGCGGTAGCGCTTAAGTAACGGCATTGCATTTGGCTGTGCAAAATCTTCAAACTGAAGTAATACATTTGGCCAGCGACGTTTAACCGCTTTAATGAATAAATCTAAAAACTCATCGTATTCGTCTTGAGCAATACGCTTATGGCGTGCACCCATGTACATAGGGTCGTTTAAAAGCTTTTCGTTATTAGTACCCACATCAAGCATTACAGGCAATGTGTATGCTGGGCTTATACCACCACACGCAGTGTAAAGTGACAATTTACCAATTGGGATACCCATGCCACCAATACCCTGATCGCCTAGGCCTAAAATACGCTCGCCATCGGTTACAACAATAACTTTTACTTTACCTTTGGTAGCGTTGCGTAAAATGTCGTCAATTTGGTAGCGATCTTCATACGAAATAAATAAGCCACGTGCGCTGCGATAAATGTCTGAGAATTTTTCACAAGCGTCGCCAACTGTAGGCGTGTAAATGATTGGCATCATTTCTTCAAGATGATCCCGCACTAAACGGTAGTAAAGTGTTTCGTTGTTATCTTGAATCGCACGTAAGTAAATATGCTTATTAAGGTTGTCGGTAAAGCTAGAATACTGCTGATAACAACGCTCAACTTGCTCTTCTATTGTTTCAAAGCGAGGAGGAAGTAAACCAGCAAGATTGAAATTTTCGCGTTCTTTTTTACTAAAGGCGCTGCCTTTATTTAATAGCGGTGTTTCAATTAGGCCAGGGCCAGAATGATGAATATATAAGTAGTTAGGATCAGTATTAGTTGTCATATTTCCAGGCTTTAACGGAGTCTTAAGTTATGATCTGTCATTATCAGTGTTAAAGGTTTAATTGCAACGACAATTAAGCTAGTCAGACCATTGAGAGAAAATACATGCGGGCTTCACTGCTCGCATGCATATTATACATAATTTAAAATTGTATAGTGGCGTTATTATCAGTTAAATCAGATAACGCAACACCTTCACGGCGCGGATCGGCACCACCATATAAGGTATTATTTTTAACTTCAACTGCGTGTAAGCCTGAGTTTAAATCTATAATACGTACATTGTGGCCGCGTTTAGTAAGCGCAGGCGCAATGGCTTCAATGGCTGTGCCTTTTTCAAGGCTGGTGTAATCGTTACGATTTGTTGTACGCGGTAAGTTAATAGCGTCTTGCGCTGATAAATTCCAATCAATAACACCCACAACAACTTGTGCAACGTAATCAATGATACGACTACCGCCAGGTGAGCCTACAATTAAACGTAAGCTGCCATCTTTATTAAATACCATTACCGGTGACATAGAGCTACGCGGGCGTTTACCAGCCTCTACACGGTTTGCTACAAGCTTGCCGTTTATACGTGGCGATAACGAAAAGTCAGTTAGTTGGTTATTTAAAATAAAGCCATTAACCATAACCGTAGAGCCAAACGCCATTTCAATTGAACTGGTCATCGAAACGGCATTACCTTTACTATCTACAATAGAGACATGCGAAGTAGAAGGTAACTCGTATGAATCATCCATTGCATAACTTAAGTACCCTACTGGATTACCGGCTACGGCTTTTTGGTCTGTTTCGGTAATTAATTTAGCGCGTGAGGCAATGTAATCTTTGTTTAAAAGCTCTTGTGTAGGTACTTGAGTGAAATCGGGATCGCCCATGTACATATCGCGATCGGCAAATGCAATACGCGAAGCTTGGCTAAAGTAATGAATCGCTTTTTCGCCATTTGGTTTAAGTGCGCTCATATCTTTATGCTCAAGTAGGCCAAGCATTTGTAGTACTGCTACACCGCCACTACTTGGTGGCGCCATAGAACACACGTTATAAGCACGGTATTGTATACATACCGCATCGCGTTCTTTACTTTTGTAATCTGCTAAATCTTGCACACTTAATTTACCAGGGGCAATCTTAGAGTGCTGTACAGCATTAACCATTTGTTTAGCGTTTTCGCCTTTGTAAAATGCATCAATGCCCTGCTTTGCAATGTCTTTGTATAAATCAGCAAGTGGTTGATTCTTTTTAACGCTACCCGCTTCGATTAATTTACCATTTGGGTAAAAGTATTCGTTAATAATCGGCATGCTCAGCACGCCTGGGTTTAACTGGCGTGCTAATAAGCCATGTAAGCGCGGCGAAATTACAAAGCCTTGCTCTGCAAGTTCAATAGCCGGTTTAAAAAGCGCTTCCCACG
This sequence comes from Pseudoalteromonas sp. NSLLW24, assembly GCF_015864725.1. Lineage (NCBI taxonomy): Bacteria > Pseudomonadati > Pseudomonadota > Gammaproteobacteria > Alteromonadales > Pseudoalteromonadaceae > Pseudoalteromonas > Pseudoalteromonas sp. NSLLW24. The sequence continues at coordinate 54,243 of NZ_JADYWQ010000014.1, forward strand.
GCAATGTACCGTATTGTTTATGCGCGCTTGCAAAGGCATGTAAAATACCAGGCACACCAACAGAGCGTCCGCCTACTACAGCTTCAATCCATTTAACGGCTTTACCGTGCTTATCTAAAAACAGCGTTTCGTCTGCATTTGCAGGTGCTGTTTCGCGGCCATCAAAACTAGTCAGCTTATTGTTTGCTTTGTTGTAGTACATCATAAATGTACCACCGCCAATACCTGACGATTGCGGTTCAACTAAAGTAAGCACTAGTTGAGTAGCAATGGCAGCATCTACGGCACTGCCGCCTTGGGCTAAAATTTGTTGACCGGCTCTTGAGGCATATGGATTTGCCGCAGCAACCATGTATTTATCACCTTGCACTACTTTTTTATGGATTAATCCAGTAGCGGCTTCAGGTTCGCGAGTTTCAATTTGAGTTGCTTGCTGTGCAAATGAAGGCAGTGATACTGCGCACAGTCCAATGGCAAATAATGAGTTAAGTTTAAAATGCATAAAAATACTAAAAACACTTAATTACGTAGTTGTATTTGGCATCTTAAAGTTAAACGGGCACAATATGCAAAAATTTTGACTAAAAAAATATAATAAAATGCTTAATTTACCTATTCAACCTCGTTATATATTACCGCCTATTATTTTGCTGCTATTTAGTACCATTTTTGCTGCATTTGATTTAAATAATTTACTTGAATTTAACCGAAGCCTAATTGATGAAGGCGAATTGTGGCGAATTTTTTCTAGCCAATTTGTTCATGCTAATTGGGTTCATTTGGGACTAAATGCCAGTGGTGTTTTATTAATATGGCTTTTACATGGCGAATACACATCCCCTACTCGCTACGCTTTTAATACAATTGCGCTAGCACTGTGGTGTGGACTCGGTGTTTACTGGTTTTGCCCAAACATACATATTTACACCGGATTAAGTGCTCTACTGCATGGTGTAATTATATGGGGCGCAGTTAAAGATATAACCGTAGGGCTAAAGTCGGGTTATTTATTATTTATAGGCGTATGGATTAAAATAGCGTTTGAGCAATTTAGCGGCCCTAATGCTGATATAGGAAAGCTTATTAACTCCACTGTGGCTATTGATGCACATTTAATTGGTGTAATTGGCGGGACTCTGCTTGCCATACCACTGGTTATAGAGCTCTTTAAAAAGAACTTTAAAAATAAAAAATAAAGTTAGATTTTGTTCAACCCAATAAAAACGCCGCATTAGTTAACTAAACTAATGCGGCGTTTTTGTTTTTATACTTTAAGAATTAAAGATTAAAGCGTTTCTTTAAATAACTTATGAATACGTCGGTATTCGTCTAACCAGCTTGAAGGCTGTACAAAGCCATGTGGTTCAACAGGAAATATAGCTGTTTCAAAGTTTTGCTTTTCAAGCTCTATTAAGCGCTGTACTAAACGCACTGAATCTTGAAAAAACACGTTATCGTCAACCATGGGTGCATTAATGAGTAAACGTTTGTTTAAACCCTCAGCGTAATAAATTGGCGAGCTACGCTCATATGCAATCGGGTCAACATCAGGATGGTTTAATATATTAGCCGTATAACCTGTGTTGTAATGTGCCCAGTCGGTAACAGGTCGTAGTGCCGCACCCGATTGAAATAACTCAGGCGCGGTAAACAATGCCATAAAGGTCATAAAGCCGCCGTATGAGCCACCATAAGTACCTACTGCTTTGGTATCAACGTTGGCATTTTGCGCCATCCATTTAACGCCATCGGCTAAATCTTGTGTTTCAGGTGTGCCCATTTGACGATAAATCGCGGTGCGCCAATCACGGCCGTAACCTTTAGATGCGCGGTAATCCATATCCATTACTATGTAACCTTCATCAGCGAGCAATGAATGGAACATAAATTCACGAAAATAAACCGAAAACCCCATATGTGAATTCTGTAAGTAACCCGCGCCGTGATTAAAAATAACCGCTTTGCGGTTTTTACCTACTTCACCTTCTACGTAATCAGCTGGGTAGTACACTTTTGCGTATATAGGTTGATCAGTATGGCTCGATGGCACAGCAACAATTTTAGGTGCAGTTAGCTTTTTAGCTAAAAACTCATCCGACACAGTATGGGTTAATCGTGTTGCTTTTGTATTGGCTTGAGCATCAGCTACATAAAGCTCATTAGGCATGGTAATTGTAGAGTGCTTAAGGAGTAACTTGGTTTCATCAGGGCTTAACGTGTAATCAGTCATGCCATTTAAGTCAGTAACTTGCTCACTCTTACCTGTTTGTGGATTAACGCGGTAAATTTCGTACAGACCTGGATGCTCGACATTCGCTTTGTAATAAATTGCGCTGTTGTCACTTGTAAGCGTTAAGTTAGAAACCTCAAATTGGCCTTGTGTTAGCGCGGTTGCTTTGCCGTTAATTGGTTTTTTATAAAGCTGGCTATAACCTGACTCTTCCGATAGGTAATAAAGCGTGTTTGAGTTATGTAACCACCCAAAGTCGTTAAATGCGTAAGCAATCCATGCGTCGTCATGTAGGCGATGTTGCGACACAAGTTTGTTGTTTTTAAAATCTACATTTGCAAGCCAGCGGTCTTTATTGTCCCATGCTTCTAGCATGACAGCCACTTGCGAGCCGTCATCGTTCCATACTATTGGGCTTTGCTCAAAACCCCAGTCCATAATAAGGTTAATGCCACGAGGCGCCTTTTTAGACTTATATGTTTTACCATCACGTGCATAATTTTCTTTTTTAACTGCGGCTAAAACATCTTCGTCAAAGCCCGGTAAGGTATTAAAGCTAAGTGATGTTTGCTCTTTGTTAGTTAAATTGATGTAGACAAGCTTTGAGGTTTCTTCTTTAGCGTCGGCTACACGGCGGCGTGCTTTTTTAGGTTCTATAGTGGCGTCATTTGTAATGTAGTTAGGCATAATATCGCCATCACCACGCCAGTCTGTTTGCTTTTGTACAACGACTAACAGCGCATCACCATTTGGCGAAAGCTGAGCCTCTGCAACTTTATTACCGTCACCTAAGTAGTAAGCCGTGTTAGCAATTGAATCGTTTTGTTCATTAATTTGCTCACTGCGTGCTTGCTTATCTTTTTTATTTTTTTGTTGAAGCGCCACAAATTTAATCAATTTATGCTGCTCTTTAGCAATATACGTGCTTGGCTCTTCAATACCTTTTGGCTCATCAGCAAGTTTTAAGTTAGCAAGCTCGCTCGTTAAGCCTGTTTTTAAATCAACTTTAAAAAATACATTGCCTTGGCGGTAAACTAAATCGCCATTATTTAAAAATTGTGGCTTTGACTCGCCCGCTGATGTAGCTGTAATTTGTTTAAGTTCGCCGGTTTTTAGGTTTTTAACAAATACATTGCCTTTAAATGTGTAGGCCGCCATTGTTTTATTTTTAGAATAAACGGCTTTGTTTGAACCCACAGTATGAAGTTTATTAAGAGCTACTTGCTCTGCTGTTTGGCTAGTAACCGATTGGCTAAATAAATCGCGTAGTATATTACCCTGCTCTTTTTGAGCATAAATAATAGTAGCCGAATCGCTCGCCCAGTAAGCACCCTCTGGCTGATTCCCCATCCAATCAGGATCAGCCATTGCTTGTTCTAGCGTTATTTTTTGTGAGCCGATATCTGCTGGCGTGTTTACAACCGCAGCAATTTTAGTTGCTGGTAATGCACTTTGCTGTGTTGAAGAGGTGTTAGCGGTAGCGCTACAACCTGCAAGCATGACACTTGAGGCAACAGCTAAGGCCACTAACGTTTTAGATGAAGAAAGATTAAAAATCATAGTGCTTCTATACGGTTATTATAATTAAGCCGTATTTAAGCAGAAGCACTCAAGTTATTGCAATTTTTTAAGATAAATAGCCATTAAACAGGGTAAAGCTCAGTTTACTAACGCCCCCTTTATTAGTGGACGTTATTCAACGATTAAATCAAGCCACACCAGTCGATGATCGCTCGATGCGTTTCTGTCTTTAATTAAACGATATTCACTACTAGTTTTAGTAGGCCAAAATACACCACCGTCTTTAATTTTTAAGCCATAGTTTGACGGTAGTACGTAATCAACACGCGCTTGCCAATTAGCACTGTAATTTTGTGCATAAGGCACGTCATACTGCTCTTTAGCGCCTTCACTTTTTGGAACAAATTGAGCGTTAATAAGTGGATTTTTAAGTAGTTGATCTGTGGTATTTGTACGGGCTTTATCCCCCTCTGGGGCGGCATTTAAATCCCCTAAAATAACAAAACGAGAATAAGTTTTTAAACCGCCTTTTTCGCCTTTATCATCGTAAATATACTTAGCGTTTGAAACGTAATCGGCAATTAGCCTTACTTCATCATGGTTACGCTTACCGTTTCTATCCTCTTTACCGTCAAATACAGGCGGTGTTGGGTGAGATGCAATAACATGAATGGTTTTATCGTTTACGTTAATAGGTAAATCCCAAAACGATTTAGAGCTGAGTCTAAGCGCTTCCCATTCTTGAGCGTTATACCAGTTTTCACCTGTTTTAGGCATCATTGGCATTAGTGCATTTGGCATGTCTTTATATTTAAAGGTTTGAAGGGTTCTAACTTTATCAAAATCGATTGGGTATTTTGACAAAATAGCCATACCGTAATGCCCTTCAAAAAAGCCAAAGCCTTGTGCATCACCCATAACACCATTTTTTTTGCCATCGTTATCTAAATCAAACTCGGTGGCAAGCCCAGTATTTACCGGGGCAATGTATGAGTAAGGGTAGTTAATAGCATCTTGTTTTTGCTGACCTACATTTAAATAATGTTGATTAAAGTATTCAATGCCCTGCTCTTTTGGGATGTAATCAAATTCGTTAAGTAAAATAATATCAGGGCGAACTCGTTGAATAATTTCCGCTATGTTCTTAATTTGCTGGTGGTTTGCTTTAAGTGCATTAACTAAAGCATCACTTTTAACTTGCTCGCCTTTAGGCGTGTGATTTGTCGCATCCATACTTACATTAAAAGTAGCAACACGAAGAGAGTCTGATGCAAATGCATTTAAGCTAAATAATGTAGCAATGGCTAGCGCGCCATATATTGTTTTTAGTTTCATTGTTTTACTTCACAAATTTAAAATTAGACTTTAACAGTATTACATATTCAAAAGCTTTTTTTATGACAAAAAAATACCGGCTCAAGCCGGTATTAACAAATTAATTCTATAATTAGAAATTATTGGCTTAGTATTAAATTTGCTGCCGCTTTTAAAATACCTGGGTAGTCTTGCTCAGGTAAATATTCAGTAAGCTCACCTAATTTATCTGCTAGGTCATTCATGCTGCTGGCCGATACGTTTATATGGCCCATTTTACGACCTGGTTTTGCAGTTTTACCGTACCAGTGGCTAGTTACATCTGCGTATTTTAGTACGTCAGCTGGAATACTAGGTTGCCCTAGTACGTTTATCATCGCGGTAATGTGTTTAAGTTCTGTATTACCAAGCGGTAAACCTGCAACAGCACGCATGTGGTTTTCAAACTGTGAGCAATGGCAGCCTTGTTGCGTCCAGTGGCCTGAGTTATGTACGCGCGGCGCAATTTCGTTAACAAGTAACGTACCTTGTACATCAAAAAACTCAATAGCTAATACGCCAACGTAGTTAAGCTCGTTTGCTATTTTTGTAAAGGCATCGTTTGCTTGAGTTTCAACACTTTGATTATTTTTACCGACAATAGAAAGCGTTAACACACCATTAGTGTGCTCGTTTTCTGTTAGCGGATAAATAGCAACGTTACCGTGTTTATCGCGCGCACCAATAATAGATACTTCACGATCAAACGGGATCATTTTCTCAGCAATAATTGTATGTGGCGCAAGCTCTGTGCCCGATGCAATAAAATCAGCCATTTGTGACCAAATTTCGTCTATTTGACTATCCGACTTTAAACGCCATTGGCCTTTTCCATCGTAACCCGCTTGGCATGTTTTAATAACAAGTGGCTTGCCTAGGGTTTTAACTGCGTGTTCTAGATGCGCTTTTTCAGTAATTAATTGATACGGCGCACAAGTTACGTTTGTTTTATCAAGCAATGCTTTTTCAAGCGAGCGATCGCCACCGGTTTTAATAGCGGCTTTCCCTGGGTAGAACTTATTGCTGTTACAGCAAAGTGTTAGTACGTCATCAGGAATGTGCTCAAACTCTGCAGTAATTGCATCAGCGTTTAATATTGCTTGCTCAAGTGACGTGCTATAAACCTCACCAGTTAGCGGATGCTTAATTTGCTTGCTGCCTACATCGTATGCAACCACATTTAAATTAAGCGGCGCGCCTGCAAGACTCATCATACGTGCAAGTTGCCCTGCACCTAATATTAAAATATTCATTATTACTCTGCAGGGTTTGGATTAGCTAATATAGTGTCGGTTTGAGCTTTACGAAACGCTTCAATTTTTGCAAAAATTTCTGGATTTTGACACCCTAAAATTTGTGCGGCTAGTAAACCTGCGTTTGCTGCGCCCGGCTCACCAATTGCAAGTGTGCCCACTGCAACGCCTTTAGGCATTTGGCAAATAGATAAAAGTGAATCAACACCATTTAATGCTTTTGATTTTACAGGTACGCCAAGTACAGGTAGTGACGTAAAAGCAGCTGCCATGCCAGGTAAATGCGCAGCGCCGCCAGCGCCAGCAATAATAACTTTAATACCACGTTCTGCGGCTGAACTTGCGTAATCAGCAAGTAATTGAGGAGTGCGGTGTGCAGACACGACTTTAGTTTCGTACTTAATGCCAAAATGCTCTAGCATAAGTGCTGCATGTTCCATGGTTGGCCAATCTGATTTAGAACCCATAATAATGCCAACAGTCATAAATACTCCTCAGTAATATATTTTTAAAATAGCGGACTTATGTCCTGTTTAAGCCGGGTATTATACCCAAAGCCATATTAATTGCGACTAATACAAAGCTACAAAAACAAAAAAGCCATGTTTAAACATGGCTTTTTAGGGTTAACGGGTAAATAGCTAATTAAGCTTCTTTACTCGCTAGGTATTCTGCGTAGTTGCCTCTAAAGTCAATGATTTTACCATCTTTAACTTCCCAAATACGGGTAGCTACCGATGATACAAATTGACGATCGTGCGATACAAACATTAATGTACCTTCGTAGGCTTCAAGTGCTAAGTTAAGCGCTTCAATAGATTCCATATCCATGTGGTTGGTTGGCTCATCCATTAGCAATATGTTTGGTTTATGCATCATAATTTTACCAAACAGCATGCGGCCTTGCTCACCACCTGAAATTACTTTAACTGACTTCTTAATATCGTTTTGAGAGAACAGCATACGACCTAAGAAGCTGCGAACCACTTGCTCGTCGTCGCCTTCTTGTTGCCATTGCTCCATCCACTGAAACAAGTTCATGTCGGTTGCAAACTCATCTGCGTGATCTTGCGCGTAGTAACCAATATTTGCATTTTCTGAGAACTTAAACTCACCGGCTTTAGGAGCTAAGCGCCCTGCTAATGTATTAAGTAATGTTGTTTTACCAACACCATTTTCACCAATAATAGCAATACGTTCGCCAACTTCTACTAAACCTTCAAGCCCAGAAAACAATGTGTTGTCGTCAAAGCCTTGCGTTAAGTTATTCATTTCAAGCGCGTTTCTGAATAATTGCTTTTCTTGGTCGAAACGAATAAACGGCGTTTGACGTGAAGACGCTTTAACTTCGTCTAACTGAATTTTGTCGATACGTTTAGCGCGCGATGTTGCTTGCTTAGCTTTAGATGCGTTAGCAGAGAAGCGAGATACAAACTGTTGAAGTTCAGCAATTTGGTTTTTCTTTTTCGCGTTTTCGCTAAGTAGTTGCTCACGTGCTTGCGTTGCTGCAAACATATATTCGTCGTAGTTACCTGAGTAAATACGTAGCTCACCGTAGTCAATATCGGCCATGTGAGTACACACAGAGTTTAAAAAGTGACGGTCATGCGAGATGATTATCATGGTACAGTCGCGTTGGTTTAACACGTCTTCTAACCACTTGATGGTGTAAATATCCAAGTTATTGGTAGGCTCATCAAGTAGCATTATATCTGGGTCTGAAAACAACACCTGTGCAAGTAGCACGCGTAGTTTAAAACCTGGTGCAATTTCTGACATTGGGCCAAAGTGTTGGTCTGTACCAATACCTACGCCTAATAGAAGCTCGCCTGCTTTAGATTCAGCAGAGTAACCATCCATTTCAGCAAACTCAGTTTCAAGATCGGCTACTTTCATACCGTCGTCTTCACTCATTTCTGGTAAAGAGTAAATACGGTCGCGTTCTTGTTTTATTTTCCACAGCTCTTTGTGACCCATGATCACAGTATCAATTACTGAGTATTCTTCGTAGGCAAACTGGTCTTGGTTTAGTTTAGCAACACGTTCATTTGGATCAGTACTTACATTACCTGAAGACGCTTCGAGCTCACCACTTAGAATCTTCATAAATGTTGATTTACCACAACCATTTGCACCGATTAAACCGTAACGGTTTCCGTCGCCAAATTTTGCTGAGATATTTTCAAATAATGGTTTAGCACCAAATTGCATGGTGACATTAGCTGTACTAATAATAGCGCTACCCTCCAAAGGAGTAATGATGTATTTAAATTGCGCGCAGTTTAAACCAAAATGGCCTGTTTTTCTATGAAAGTTTAAAGGCAAACCTCGTCGTTTAAGGCAATTATTATCACTGAGCTACTCGTAATTAAAATAACCAATTAGATTTAGTGTTTTTGCAAATTGTTATTCAACTTAGATAAATTAAAATTCATAAATACATTCATAATAAACCGATATGAGCGTTTAGAATTTGGTATATATATTAGGGTCTGTTGATCTTTTAAGGTTAAATTTTCAGCAGTCTGTTTGGTATTAAGGCAAGGCAGAGTCTATGTAGTGTGGTTATTCCCCATAAATGGGCGATAACGTAGCATTAATGCCAAACAGGCGCTGCCCAAAGGGGTCTTCCTAGGGGCTATTTACTCTTTGTTGCTCGGTTTTTACTTAGCCCACTAGGTTACAAACCTCGCGCCGCGATTAAATAGCCCCTAGTTTGAACAAATTTTAATCCGCAAAGATCAACAGACCCTAGAGTAAAAACACTTTTAACGTGTTTGTGCGTTTACTTAACTCATTTTTGTACAACCTATAACAATAAAAAGTTATATTTATGAAAATAAAGCACTTTTAGAGCTTTTGCACTAGTCGCTATTTTTTAATCAAGATGAAATTAATTCAAATTAGAATTTTAACACACCACTTATTGCCAATCCTTTTTACCTATAAAACAACTAAAAAAACAAACTTCAGCAACACCTGAAAAACAAAATTAACCTCGAGTGAATGTCAATTAAGTTTGCCGTCCAATTTTGTTGATTTTTTTTCACTTTTGAGCCGTTTATTGCTTTGTTAATCTTCGAACCTGAATTTTTACCTACGTAAAAACACTGAAATTTACACAGGGCAACACACAAGATGAGCAAAAAATTAGCGACACTGATTAGCGCAAGTATTGTATTAGCACCCGCTGTTTCGGCGGTAGAGTTATACAAAGATGATAAAAACACTCTAAAAGTAGGTGGATATCTTGATGTGCGTGTAATTAACACACAAAACGAAACCGAAGTTGTTAACGGTACTTCGCGCATTAACTTTGGCTTTACCCGAAAGCTCAAGAAAGACTGGACTGCCCTTGCACTAGTAGAATGGGGTGTAAACCCTGTTGGCAGCAGCGATATAATTTATAACAATCGTTTTGAATCAATTCAGGACGAGTTTTTGTATAACCGTTTAGGTTACGCAGGCCTTTCACACGAAAAGTATGGTCAACTTACCATTGGTAAACAATGGGGTGCATGGTACGACGTAGTTTATGGCACAAATAATAGCTTTGTATGGGATGGTAATGCAGCTGGCGTTTACACCTATAACAAAGACGATGGTGCTGTAAATGGCACTGGCCGTGGTGATAAGTTAGTGCAGTACCGCAATAGCTATAACGATTTTAGTTTTGCAGTACAAGCGCAGCTTAAAAACAGCGAATTTTATACCTGTGACGTAAGCGATATTTCAGAAGAAGAATGCGAAACGCTATGGAACTCTGGGGATAGTGCAGCCCAAGAAGTTGAATTTAACTACACATTTGGTGCGTCTGTAACTTATACCCCAACTGACATGCTAACACTTACAGCGGGCATTAACCGTGGCGAGTTTGATTTAACGTTTGGCGATGGTTCTACTCGCAATGTTGAAGATTTAATTTACGGTGCAGGCATTATGTGGGGCAATATTGATAAGCCCGGCCTTTACGTTGCTGCCAACATAAATAAAAACAAAAACCACGACACCGATAATATTGGTCGCTTAATTGATGACGCAATAGGTGTAGAAACATTTGCATCTTACCGCTTTGATAACGATTTTCGCCCTTTTATTGCCTACAACGTGTTTGATGCCGGTGATGACTACGTAATTCAGCCAAACTTTAACGCCGATCCAGACGATGTATTTAAGCGTCAGTTTGCTGTTATTGGCCTTCACTACTTAATTGACGAAGACACTATTGCCTACGTAGAAGCGCGTAAAGACTTTAGCGACTTTGAAAGTGATAACGACGATCAACAAGCACAAATGGAGCAGTCGGAAGATGACGGTATAGCATTTGGTTTTAGATATAAGTTCTAAATATAAGCTCTAAATATAAGTTAAAAAACGACTACAACTTCCCTAAGCACAACCCTTTTAGCCCTTTTAACTTTTTTAACTGGGCTTTTTTTATTCCGCCATACTTTTTTCAATACTCAATTTTGCATTTAAGGCTATTTCAACAAATGCATTAACAGCCGCATTGGTATCTGCTTTTTTAATTTGTAATAGCACCGGGATTTGCGTGAGTACGTCGCTCAGTTTTATAAAATGGCACCCTTCACTATATAATTTACGTACGCAATAAGGCGCAATTGACACACCAAGGCCAGCAGCCACTTCAGTAACTAATGTTTGCATATGCCTAGGTTGGCTAATAATGTTCGGTGAAAAATGAGCTTGCTTGCATTGCAAAATGGTTTCATCAAAAAGACCAAGTGCTTCCTCTCTATTAAAAATAATAAATGGCTCATTTTTTAGTTTAGCTAAATCAATATTTTTATAATTTGCCAGCGCATGGTTTTGATTAACGATGGCCACCAATGAATCTACATAAATAGTATGACTTACAAATTCATCATTAATTGAATCAGGTAAAGGCCGTGAAAAACCCACATCAATTAAATCGTTTTTAAACGCATGTATCTGCTCAGTTGCAGTCATTTCAAACAATGTAACGTGCACGCTTGGGTATTGCTGTTTATATTCTCGAACCAGTGCTGCCATAAAGGTTAAACATGCCGAGCTTAAGTGCGCAATATTAAGTGTACCTACCTGCCCGTTGTGGGCACGTTTAACCTGAGTTTTAGCTTTCTCAGCTAGAGCCAAAATAGCGCGTGCATCTTTTAATAGCTGCTCACCCGCTTGAGTTATTGCAACATCGCGTGAATTTCTTATAAACAACACAACACCAAGCTCGCTTTCGAGCTGTGCGATATGCCTACTTATTGCAGGTTGCACGGTATGTAGCTCTTTGGCCGCTTCTGAAAAACTCTGATGCTTAGCCACGCTGACAAAACTTTTTAATGTTTTAATATCCATTACGCACCTTAAATACATTATTTGTATAGATTCTATAAAATAATATCATTTTTGTTATGGGTAAAGAACTCATACCATAGCGGCATGAGTTAACAGCACTAGACAGCTATGACCAAACCTGAACAAAATCAGTCATTAAGTCGATTTATTTTATTACTAATGACCACTGCAATTGCCGCAACAGCAGCAAACTTGTACTACAACCAGCCTATTTTACCGCTTATAGCTAACGAATTTAATTTAACTGATTCGCAACTAGGGAGTATTCCCGCGCTTACACAAATTGGTTACGCGTTTGCGTTATTATTTATTTCTCCTTTGGGTGACTCGATTGCTCGCAGGCGTTTAATTACTATTTTGTCGTGCTTATTAGTAGTGGCTTGTAGTGCAGCAATGCTTGCACCTAACTTACCTTTATTACTTATATCGGTATTTTTAATTGGTGTAAGCGCCAATATAACCCAGCAATTAATACCCTTTGCAGCATCGCTTGTATCAAGCGAGCAAAAAGGTGCCACGTTAGGCACATTAATGATGGGCTTAACCATCGGTATTTTACTTTCAAGAACGTTAAGTGGGTTTGTAGGTGAGCAATTTGGTTGGCGAAGTGTATTTTTAATGTCGGCAGTACTCGCAGCATTACTTGGTATATTACTGCGCGTGTTTTTACCTGGCAATAAGCCACACACTAATTTGCGTTACTGGCCTCTCATTAAAAGTACGTTGGCGTTGTTTATTAAACATAAATCACTGCAGCATTTTACACTTTCGGGCGCATTTTGGTTTGCATCATTTAATGTGCTTTGGGCAACACTTGCAATTTATGTAAGTAACGAGCCATTTAACTACAACGCTCAACAAGCCGGTTTATTTGGTGTAATAGCATTGGCTGGCGTAATTGGCGCTAAGTCGTCGGGTAAATGGGTCAGCAAACTCGGATCTAAAGCTCTAATTATGATTTCACTTACGCTTGCGACAATCGGCTTTGCTATTACAGGTTTGTTTAATGGCAGTTTAGCGTCGTTAGTTATTGGCATTATTCTAATCGACTTCGCCATATTTAGTGCACAAGTGGCTAACCAAGTGCGTGTTTTTAGTATTGACCCCACTGCGCAAAGTCGCATAAATGGAATTTACATGCTGGGCTATTACATTGGAGGCGCTGTTGGCTCAATGGTTGGTGTTAAAGCATTTGCACTTTATCAATGGCCTGGCGTTGTTGCTGTAAGCATTATATTTATTTTGCTAAGTGGCATTTTTAATTCATTTGCTAAAAAGTAATCGCTTAAAACTTAAGGAGTAAAAATGGGTACGTTAAAAACAGCGGGTAGCTTTACATTACTGTGTATCGCCAGCTTAACTATTATGGTGGGAACCCTACTTGCGCCAGGTTTAGTAAGTATTTCACAAGGATTAGGTATAACCGATAACACCGTACTTTTAATTACGTTGCCATCGTTAGGCGCTGTGGTTTTTGCGCCGCTAGCAGGAAAATTAATAGATAAATACGGAGCTTATAAACTTTTAGTAATTGGGTTATTTTTATATGGGGTTGCAGGTGCCAGCGCTTACTTTTTAAAAGGCCCAACGCTTGTATTTGCTAATCGATTTTTACTCGGCGGTATAACTGCTGTGGTAATGGCAAGTTGTACGGTTTTAATTTCTGCGTGGTACACAGGCGATGCACGCCTTGGCATGATTGCAAAACAAGGCATGGCGATAGAGTTAGGCGGTGTTATATTTTTATTTTTAGGCGGATTATTAGCGTCGCAATTTTGGGCACTGCCATTTTCACTTTATTTAATAGCGTGGGTATTTTTGGCTATGCTTTTATTATTTGTGCCAAGTAAAAACTCACTGGCTAGTAATAGCGATGAAGTGTCAGAACATCTACACCACAAAGCTAACAATGGCCTCTCGTTAAAAAGCGTTTATGTAATTTCAACACTCGCGATGACCATATTTTTTACGTCTACTGTTTTACTGCCCATTACAATGAACGAGGAAAATTTTAACGAATCACAAATAGGCCAACTACTCGCATTTATATCTTTAGTGGCTGTAGTTACCGCAGGTTTTATGCCTAAAATAACAAAGAAGCTTGGTGAGCCCAAGGTTTTGGCATTTGCCTTTTTAGCGTTTAGTTTATCGTATATTTGTTTTACACAAGTAAGCACCCTACTTTTAATTTTAGGCGCAATATTAATAGGTATAGGATTTGGTTTTAGTATCCCGCTTTTAAACCATATGACGGTAGAGCTTAGCGATGTGAAAGTACGCGGCCGTAATTTATCGTACTTTACGATGGCTGTATTTTCGGGTCAGTTTTTTACCTCATTTATGCAGTACATACCTGGTGGTGAAAAAAACGTATTTATAATTTGTAGCGTTTCAGCATTTATAATTGCACTGGTATTGTTTTTTAAACCGACCAAAACAAAGTAGTCGTAATTTACAAAAGAGCATTTTTATAAATGCTCTTTTTACCTAAACCTCCCGCTTTATTATTTGCACTACCTTACTGATTACTTTTTACTAATTTAACTCTATTGCTAGGTTTAGCATTATAATAACATTTAGTATGATGTGTTCTTTTACTGTAAAGCCACCAGCTAATTTATATTAACTGCATTAAGAGTGTAAAAAGATGGTGAAATTATATTGAAATTGCAAAGTACTTACACTGCTTATTGCTGTTCACAAAGGCGTAAGGATGATCAAAAGCAGTAACAAATAGATGTGTTTATGCTCATAGGTACGTACTGCATTCTAACTCAATAGGTACGCACTGTATATAAACACAGTGCTCGTGTTTCCTGTGCAAATATAAATTAAACCAACTTCCCTTTGTAAGTCGTTAATAATATTAAACTAAGTAAAGTGCTATAAAGCTGATTGAGCATTCTAAATACACAAAATAGCGTTAACTGTATATGCATACAGTTAACGCTTAAACCTATCTAACCTACTTTTTAATAAACTCACTATAACCAGCTAATGCCTTTGATACACTAAGTGGTGGATTATCTGAATGCTCAGCACCTTCGTTTATAGCGCTTTGCCACGCAAGGTTATTATTAGGGTTTACTTTTAAAGCAGACTCTAAATTATTAAACGCTTTTAACATTAACGGATGCTCTGCTCCACCCACCGAAAGATATAAATAAGTAGGCGCCTTAACTTTGTTAGCTTGAGTAGTTAAAAACGCTTCTACATTATTAACCACTGTCATGTCGTCATACCAAGCCGCTGGGCTAAATGCAAAGTAGCCATTAAACAGTTCAGGCCTTGTATGCAGTGTATAAAGTACAAAGCTGCCACCGGCCGAAAAACCACTTAATACACGGTTATTACTAAGCTTATATTTTGCCGATAAATACGGGAATAACTCAGTTTCAATAAACGCTAAAAACTTGTCGGCTTCACCATTAGGCTCTATAAGTGTTTCGCCCTCTGGGCGCGCTTGTGTATTTACATCTTGGCGAGCATAAGGAGGCACTAAATCGCGATTACGTGTATCTGTAAAAAACAAATTAGGAATAGACACCAATATAGCCTTATCCCCTTTTTCGCTCTTAGCTTGTTTTGTAAGTGCTTTGTCCCATGTATCTAAATTAAAGTTACCATCGGTTTTAATAATTAACGGATACGCCTTTTTAGGATTGTAATTAGCGGGTAATCTTATAAACACTTTGCGCGACTCATTAAGCACGCTTGAGTTAATTGTTACGTCTGTATAGGCCGATACATAATGGTTGTAATAACGTATGGCTAAAATACCTATAGCAAAAATGACTACGGCTAAACTTAAATTAATAAAATAGTGTTTTGTTATTTTTATTGCCATGCGGCATTCCTTTAAATGTTTAGGAGTTATTTAATCGAGCTTAACCCATTGTTTTATTTCAAGCGCGGTCATAATAAGCTCAACCGAAAACGCGGCTAAAATCATCCCCATCACACGCGTTAAAATAGACGCGCCGCCAGTACCAATAAGCTTAATTATTTTACCCGAAAGCAGCAACAGTATTAAAGTAATACCCAACACACCAATTGTAACAAGCGCTGTGCCTATCTGAGTAGTAATTGGGTGTATGTGGTTGTCGGTAAGTAGTATCACCGCCAAAATAGCGCCAGGGGTTGCAGTTGCTGGTATAGCTAGCGGAAACACCGCAATATCGTGATCGGGGTCTTGTTTAGCTTTGTTAGAATCGTTTCCAAATATCATTTGCAGGCCAAACAAAAACAATATAATTCCGCCCCCTAACTGAAACGACACCAACCTAATTCCCATCGCATTAAGTATTAGCTGCCCTATTAAAATAGAACCCAATAGTACGCAACCAGCGTAAAGCACCGTTTTAAAGGCTGTTTTACGACGTTGTTGATCTGTTAAATGAGAAGTAAGCGCAGCAAACAGCGCCATAGTGCCTATTGGGTCAATGGTTGCCCAAATAACAAGCGCATCTTGAGAGAGTTTTTCTAGCATATAAAATCCTTGTTAAGCGTAAATATTTAATAAAACACGGGTAACAAATTCATTTGCTTACACTTAACTATAATAGAAAGCCGTTATTTTTTGTATTTTATTTACACTCGCAAAGATTTAAAGATTTGTCGTTTTACGTTAAAGCGATTTATGCCAAATAGAATTTTCTCTTAAACTAAAGCCTAACTTCATAAGTAAATTATGAGAGCGTGCATTGTGTGCACTCACCTCAGCCGATAAATGTTTAAGCGGAATATGCTCAAGTAACTCTTTAGTGAAACCAGTGACTACTTCAAACATTACACCTTTATCCCAAAAGTCGGGGTGCAGCTCAAATCCTATAAATGCATTACTTTTACAGTGCGTTAAATTATAAAGCCCACAAGTACCCATTAACTTTCCAGATGTATTATGTTCAATTGCAACTCTAATCACTTCGCCTTCGTAATAGGCGCTAATATCATCTTGTATTAATTGTTTAATTTGTGTTTTGCTAAGGGGTGTATCGTAGTCGTTAAATTCGGACACGTGCGGATGGTTTAAAATATTAAATAAACACGCAGCGTGTTTGTGGGTAATTAAACGCAGCGTAACGCGTTCAAGCTTTGTGGTATTAAACATTTTATTTAAGTGGTTAGTTAAATTAGCTCTTTATGGGCAAGCATTATTAACTTACCATACCCCATTAACAAGCATTATCTTTAAAGCAAAAAGAGTAGATAACGTAATGAGTGACGATTTTAAAGTAATACAACCCACTACCACAGTATATTGCCCAAAGCGCGGCGAAGGCTGGACCTTAACAGGCATTACTAATATTAACGAGTTTACCTCAGTAATGTTTGACGGCACACGCTATACACTTCCAGCACGTGAAATAGTAGAAGAACTTCTCCCTAACCAACTAGCGCGAGAACAAAATAGCTAACCAAACACATACGCATTAAAAAGGCTGCAAAATTGCAGCCTCATATCTAATTAACTAGTTAAAACGCTTCGTCTTCGCTATAAACATTAACGTTTAACTCGTCTTCATCTTCAAATACTACAAACGAAATAGGCTTACAGCATACTTGGCAGTCTTCTATGTATTGCTCATCAATATCTGCTGCATCAAGTAATACTTCTATACTTTCGCCGCAATAAGGGCAGCTTATTGATTTTTCAGTTAACTGGTTCATTTATCACCTGCTAATTTATATCTCGAATGTTGTCACTTTAATGAACAAGCCAGCATAATTCAACACCCCATTAAATAACACTTATATGGCTAAACTAATTAAACCATGCTGCTCACTTATAAAGTGATCTAACGACAAGCCCTATCACTATAAAACTTATTTTACACCATAGATAAGTGTTAGCCTGATAATACAATGCCTCTACAATGAAATAGTATTAGCACTTAGCGGGTCTAACTTTACAAGCATTTATAAACTCACTCCACAGGTGGATAATTTTATGAAAAAATCACTCGCACTCGCATTAACATCTGCCGCAATATTGTTTAGCACATTTACTCATGCAGCTAAAACCGAAAAAGCCGTTTTAGCTGGAGGTTGCTTTTGGTGTATGGAAAGCGACTTTGAAAAACTAGAAGGCGTAACCGATGTAATATCGGGCTTTACTGGCGGTAAACTTAAAAATCCAACGTACAATGGTAATCATAAAGGCCATTACGAGGCCGTAGAAATTACTTACGACCCAGCCATAGTAAGCTACAAAGGTATACTTGACCATTACTGGGTTAATATTGATCCTTTTGATGCCAGAGGCCAATTTTGCGATAAAGGCCCTAGTTACTTAAGTGCTATATTTGTTGAAAACGACGAACAACGTAAATTAGCTGAAAAAACAAAAGCAGCAGTAGTTGCCGAGTTCCCTAATCAAACTGTGGTTACACCAATACTAAACGCAAGTACCTTTTACCCTATTAAAGGAAAAGAAAGCTTTCATCAAGATTATTACAAAAACAACCCAATCCGTTACAACACCTATCGCTGGCGTTGTGGTCGAGATAGCCGCCTAGAAGATATTTGGGGCGACAGAGCAACTCATTAATTACGTCTAATTAGGTATTTCACTGTAAAAGATTAAAAAGCCGCTTAAATTAGTCGCTTTTTAATCTTATTAGTTATTTCGAGATTCTTTAATAAATCGATATCTAAATTCAGATAAGTAACCAACAATGCTAACAAGCAAAGCAGAATTAAAATCACCATTCACAAGCTGTGTCTAAACACTTCCCTCTCCATTAAAGCTAATGTAAATAACCATAATAAAAGCAAGAAACGTTGAAACTTTATACATCCAAGAATATTCACCAAAAAATTTCTGTGTCACACTTTTTTCTTTTAATTTATCTTCCACAATTAATCTCCATTTTATATGGCTATTAAATCCTAGCTATAACATTGGCAAAACAAGGAATTTATAATAAGGGTTTACTTGTCCACCGTCTATTTCATAAAGCCTTTGTTATTAAGTTAAGTGTTACTTATTGATGCAAAACAGCGCTAGACAGACCCTAAAAACCTAACGATGTATGACCAATGTAAAAAGGCTGCTTAAATAAAGCAGCCTTTTCATTTGTATCATTTTAATGTGTACGTTTAAAACTTAAAAGTCGCACTTAACCTTACGCTTCGCGGTGTCCCCGGTTGAACCCACGCATCAGCAAATGAGTTAGTGTAATAGGTTTCATCAAACAGATTGTCTACCTCTGCTCGTAAACCAAATGCTTTAGTTACGTCAACATCAACAAATGTACGCGCTGTTGTATAACTTGGCAGCTCAAAATCGGTACCAAAAAAGCCGTTTCGTGAGCCTACATAAACCAAGCCTCCACCAAATTTAACGGCTTTACCATATAACTCAGACGATTTAACTAGTTGTAAACTAAATTGATGCTCAGGAATATTTAATAAAGAGCTTCCCGCTTCTACTGTATAGCCAAAGTTCGCATCAAAAAATGAGTTTTCAATGGTTGCATCAACATACGCATACGATAACCATAGGCTTACATCATCAGTAAGATCACCGTTTATATCAATTTCTATGCCTTTGCTTTGTGCTTCGCCAATTGCAGCAAAAGTAAATGCAGTCGGATCGTCAACTACCAGCATATTGTCTTGCTCTACTTTAAATACAGCAACGGTGCCAAACAGAGCGCCATCGTTTAAAGTAAATTTAACGCCTACCTCTGAAGACGTTGATTGATTTGGCTCAAAACCATCGCCATTTGTATCAGTGCCTGATAAAGGCCTAAAGTTTTCCCCATAAGCGGCATAAACAGATACAAACTCACTCGCCTCATACACAACACCAAACTGCGGGCTAACACGCGATTCGTTTTGCTTTGATTGAGTATTAGCTAAACGGTTATTAAGTGTTTGTTCGTAGTCATCAAAACGTGCACCAATACGTATATCAAGCTTATCGGTGAGGCTTATTTGGTCTTGTATAAATATACCTAACGACTCTTGCACTTCTAACTTATCGGTATTGGCCGTTGGCGTAGGTAACTCATACGCACCATACACAGGGTTAAATACATTAATAAACTGTTCGCCACGCACGCGAAGAACAAATTGATCATTTTCGAATTTATCAGAATCCACACCAATTATTAAGCGGTGCTCTAACCCAGCAACCTCTAAATTACCGGTTACTTCAGCTCTAAACACCTGATATTTAGCATCGTAATCACGATAACGCCTAAAACGATTTACTTCGCCATCAACAACTCCTGCAAAACCGGTTTCGGTAGCAAACCCTTCAAGCGACGTATCACGGTAATTAGCGCCTAATAACACGCTCCAGTTATCATTAAAGTCATGAACAAACTCTAATTGATGGCCAAGTACATCTGCCTCTATTGGGCCATCACCTGGTTCTCCTAAAAAGCGACTTTCTGGTATTAAACCAAGTTCACCGTCAATAGCTAATACACCTCTATCAAAAGGGACTTCTTGGTCGCTGTATTCAAGCTCATATATTAGTTGGCTATTATCATTAATATTCCACGTTATTGATGGGCTAAAGCCTTGTTTAGTTGTTTCTATCGTATCGCGAAAGCTTTTTGCGTCTTCATAAAAACCAACCAGTCTAATTGCTACGTCGTCGCTAAGGGGCGTGGTGTAATCTACATCAGCGCGGTAGGTGTCAAAGCTGCCTACGCTTAGCTTTAGCTCGCCGCTTGTATCAAACGTTGGGCGCTTAGTAACGAGATTTACTGTACCGCCAGGTTCACCACGGCCAAATAAAGCAGCACGTGGACCTTTTAACACCTCAACCGATTCAATACCCGACAAATCACGTGAGCCACCAAAGCCACGCCCAGCATTAAACCCATTGACAAGGTAATTGCTTGGCAAGTTTTCATCGCCTACAAAGCCACGTAGCGCAAAGCTATTCCAAAGCCCACCAAAGTTATTTTGACGCGCTACCGATGCCGATAAATCAAGCGCTTGATTTAAATTTATAGCACCTGCGTTTTCAAGCGCTTCTAAATCTATTTTCAGTTCTGATTGCGGTGTTTCTAACGCACTAAATTTACCTTGATACGCTTGACGCGAACCCATTACAGCCAATCTTTCAATAGGGCTATTATTAACGCTGTCATCCTTTGGGGTTTGCTCAACAGCCATAGCATGGCTGCTAAATAAACTGACTAAGCATGCGCTTAAATAGGTGAGCTTTAGCCCTTTATTATTGGTATTCATTATAAACCTTGTTAATTAGTTAACTGATAAATTTTCTTTTAGCTTAACGCCTGTAACGTCAGGCTCATCCATTTCATTAAGCATTGTTTTTTTAAAGCTAGGCATATTCTTAAGCGCCGCTTTTGGTGGGTTGCCCTTTATAAACAGCCAAGGGTAGTAAAACTCCCTTAAACTTTTATGAAATCCTCGCATACGGTATTCGTATCTAAATGCAGCTAAAGCATCAGTGCTCGCCAGTCGTGTAAAACTGCGTTGTAACAGTAATGGCGGTGAAAACCACGATACAATTCCCGCTAATTGATACTTTGTATGCGCTGCATCACGATACGCATGTGAAAGTTCACCTGCTTTTTCGTCTCCAACTTGTTGAAATGCGTAATACCATTTCCACTCAAACTCGCTTTGCATATCAACATGATCTTTCCACTGTGGATTTGATGCTACAAAAGCATCCATTGTGGTTTTCTTTGGTAAATCCCATGCATCGTTAACGGCCTCTCTTTGAGTAAGCACAATGTCGCCGCCCTTTGGTGAGTGAACCGTTTTATTTATAACTAAATCGCCTAAAATAGGAATAATAAAGGCAACTAACACCCAAAAACCGATTAATGTTGAAGCAACACGCGGCGCACTGTTGGCATTTTTTCCCCACCACACACTAAGCAAAGTCCAAAACGCAATGTAAATTACACATATAAAAGTAACAAACCCCACATCAGCAAGGGCCGAATGACTAAGCAATGTACCTACATAAAATGGCAACATTAAGCACACTATTACCGCTATTAACCTTACAGCTATGCGTGCCCCCCATAATGCAAAGTACGACTTAGCCGTAGTCACTAATAAGTCATGCCTGCCGCTTGTTCGCTCATTAGCAAATAAATCATGAAATAGTAAAATAACTATTAGCGGTGCTAATGCACTAATTACAAATACAAAATCAATTTTACCTGCCTGCGCTAGCTCTGCGTTTTGTGAATCGCTCTCGTAAATTTGTCCCTCTAGGGCAAGTAAATTTAAGCGGTGTTTCCACGGATAAATATCACGCTCGCCTAAAGCAGCAAACGCTAAATTTGAAGGTGCTGAATACGTTAAATGAAAGCTGTAATAGGCAAGCGAACCAGCATCACTGTATTTATTTTGTACGTTAGCTAATTCAGTTAAATCAGCCGTTTTTAAACGCTCAATAGTATGTTGTTGCTGGCTTACTTCACTAAGGCCGCTGAAAACTGCAAACCCCGATATAGCAAATGTACATGCTAGTAATATCACTAAATATTTTTGGCGAAGTAAAAAACGCCATTCACGAATTAGCTGTGAAAATACATAACTCATAACAAACGCTTCCCTACAAATTTAATACCGCCTAACAGTACTGCAATCCAAAGAAATAACTGTAAAAATGCAGGGATACTTCGCTGCGCTCTCACTTGTGCGTTATCTACATTAAAAGTAAAGTTTTGCAGTACTTGCCAATTTTGTGCACTTACACGAGCTTGCTTAGTTGCTTCGGTACTGGCATTGCGGTTCATATCGTCTTGGTAGCTAAGCTTTTCTACATGAACTTTGTTAAGCCCTTGCACAAAGTCAAAACGCAACTGTTCGGTTTCACGCAAAAAGCGGTGATGAGTTTCAATACTCGTCCCTACTACAATCATCGATAACGACCGAATAGCCACCATAGGTGAAACCCAGCCAAAATAACGAGATACCTTCGTTTGTTTAAGCTCAGCTTGCATACGTTGCTGGGCAAATTTGTTTAGTACGTTAGTCAATTTTGCTTCAGATTCGCTGGCTACTAATCCTCTAAAATTAACGGGTAGCTCATCTATACTTTTAACGTTGTACTTTTTAAGAAGTGATTGTTTAAATTGCATAAAGGCAGGGTCGTTTGCGTTATGGCCGTCGCCTAATTTTCTAAGTTGTGCTTTTACAGCAAAGTCTGTTTCTATTTTACCGGCAGATGGCACAGCCGTTGAGGCACTGGTACTTGCTACGCGTGGCATAACAATACACAGTAAAATCCACACAAAGGCAAGTGCGGTAAAGCTGCCACTGTTTTTACTAAACACGCTCGATGCCAGTAAAATCAGTAATACCCACACAGTTAAATATAAAGCGTAGCCAACAACAAAACTTACAACTGCCAGTAAGCTTTCGCCCGCAGCAACCGTAAATAAAGCCGATACCGTAAGCGGAG
Source organism: Pseudoalteromonas sp. NSLLW24 (assembly GCF_015864725.1). Taxonomy (NCBI): domain Bacteria; kingdom Pseudomonadati; phylum Pseudomonadota; class Gammaproteobacteria; order Alteromonadales; family Pseudoalteromonadaceae; genus Pseudoalteromonas; species Pseudoalteromonas sp. NSLLW24. The sequence goes on from NZ_JADYWQ010000014.1 coordinate 77,365, forward strand.
TTAAAATTAAGCCCACAACAGAAAGTAGCGCCAATCCTTTACCTGCAATTAGCGTTACACCCGATGTACCTTGCGATAACAAATAAGAAAGCGTTTGCAATTCGCGCTCTCGGCTAATACCGCTGTAGCCAATTAATATTAATAATAAAGGTGCGAGTGTTTGCACAATAAATGCAGGCGTTAAACTGCCTAATTTAGTTAATGCAGTCCCTTGGCGACTATCTGCAAACATTGCGCTGTTTTGTCTGTGCCCTTCTAAAAATATAGAGTTGCCTGTGTAAGCGTCAATACCAGGGTCTAGCGTACTAAGTGGCGAAGGCGTTCTAAATGCATAATGCCCGTAATGCACCATTCTGTGTGGATGGCGGTCGGGTTGATCAACAAAGCTTTTATCGCTTGTTGTTTGTAACTCATGGCGAGTATGGCTTAGCTCCATCATGGTAATAGCCGTTACAATTACCGAAGCAAGCGTGAGCACCAAACCAATAGCAAGCACGGTCATTGCTAATTTTGAGCGAAGCCAATAACGCCACTCATCTTTGGCAACAATCACCACCTTTGAAAAGTTATTTATACTCATTAAGCACCTCTTTTAGCGTGATGCCCAAACGCTGCGTGTACTTGCTCGGTATCAATACGCCCACTTTGGGGCGCATCAAACTCTCCCACCAGCTCACCGTTTTTAAGTAAACCAATTCTATTAGCGACTTGGCAGGCACCGTATACATCGTGGGTAACCATTAAAATAGTCGCACCAGTTAATGCAAGCTCTCGTACAAGTTGATTAAATTCATCAATAGCAACAGGATCAAGACCAGAGGTTGGCTCATCAAGTAAAAAAATGGGTGCTTCACGAAGTATTGCAAGTGCAATTGCTGTTTTTTGCCTCATGCCTTTTGAATAAGTTTCCATGTGGCGATCCCACGCATCGTGTTGCAGTGCAACACGATTAAAAGCCGCGTTAATTTGTTCATCTGATTTTTTAATATCAGCAAGTGATAAAAAATATTCAACATTTTCGCGAGCTGTTAAATGCGGATATAACGTAGCCGACTCTGGCAAATACGCTGTTTTACCTCGCACAAAACCAAGCGCTTTACTCACCTCTTTACCCGCTACTTTTACAGAGCCTTCGGTTGGTTTATTAAACCCAAGTAACGTTTTTAACGTGGTTGATTTACCCGCACCATTACCACCAAGTAGCGCATAAACCTCACCTGCAGCCACTCTAAAGCTTAAGTTTTTTAAAATAGCGTTATTTTTAATACTAAAATTTAAAGAACTCACTTCAATCATCGCATCACTCAGGTCGGCGTCTGCATTGCTAAGTTGTTTATCAAAAGTTTTAGGGGCAATTGTTGGTGTTTTATTAATCGCGGTAGGTGTTGTCACACTCAAACTCTATTTAGGGGAATTAGATGGGTGTGAATGTTATACTATATCAAATACCAATTGCAACATTATAACATCCCAATGGTTAACAAATAAGATAATTATGGTTACTTAGTTAATAAATTATTACTTTAGGAGGTAAAAATTAAAGCAACTTTAATAACCCCTTTTATATGGAATTTAGGATGGTGTTATGTGTATTTATTTGCGATTTAACATAAATTACAAACCAAGTATAAAGAGTGTAATTTTTTTAGCTTTGCCATGCTAACGCCTTTGGTAAAATCTTATGTTGGGTAAGTTGGTAATTTTAAAAAATGTGCTATCTTTTTATTATCCATATCATAAAAATAAGCGCTAACATGTTGTTCCGAGGTACAATTGCCGTAGCCATATTGGTAATTTCTGCTGCTAATAAAAGCTATGCAAATGAAATAGACGTGCAATTTAGCGGTTTTGCATCCTTAACACTCAGTTACACTGACGATTCAGATATCGCCTTTGCATCTAATTATTTAAACGAAAACGATACAGGCTTTTCAGCAACACGTGATTCAATTTTAGGTGGGCAAGCTAATATCTCACTCTCAAAAAACTGGGACTCCGTGGTACAAGTCGTTTTACAAGATCATACCTTTAAAAGTCTTGATAATTTTTTAGAGCTCGCCTTTGTACGTTACCGCCCCTCGCGCCATTGGGCTATCCGTGCTGGCCGGCTAAATAGCGATCTTTACTTACTCTCTGAATATCCTTATGTAGGATACGCCTACTTATGGATACGCCCTCCTCACGAATACTACTCTTTTGCAAACATTGCAGGAAATTACGACGGCGTGGATATTGAATACAGTAAAGCCATTGATGAAGGGTTTTTACGCTTAAAGCTCGCTCATGGGAGCTCTACTGCAAAGCTGCAAGCATACAACAAAGACTTTTTTATAGATTTTGATAATTTAACAACCTTAAGTGCTACCTATTCACTGGATTCTTGGACAGTGCGATTTTCACTATCAAAGTCTGATTTTGGTGACTATAAGCTGGACTCACTAGATGAGTTTTTAGCTTTACTAGACGCTGTCCCACAAAGTATATGGCCACAAGCAGGCACTATATCTAACAAATTTAATACCAAAGGCCACAGTATAGAATATGCCGCGTTTGGACTTACCTACGACCATGATAATTGGCTTATTCAATCTGAAGTAGGTATTTCAGAATCCGATTGGATAATTGCCCCTTCAGTTTTCAGTACTTATATTAGCGCTGGGTATAGGGTAAACAATGCAATATTTTACACCAGCTTTTCAGCAGCAAGAAATCGTCATGATGTTATACAAGTAAACGCTCCTGTTTTTTCACCAGGCACACCCGAGCAAATTTCAGAACCAATACAACAGCTAGCACTTGCAACACAAGCTGCTATTAAGGTGCCTTATGTTCATCAGCATTCAATTAACATAGGTGTAAAATGGCAACTGTCGGAGCGCTTAGCGCTAAAAGCCCAACTAGACCGCTTTGATATAAAGCCCGTAGGCGCGGGGTTATGGAGCCTTAGTAATCCTACCGATGTAGACAAAGGCCACAAGGTACATATGCTAAGTTTGAACGCTAGTATGGTGTTTTAACAATGATGAGCTATCGTAACTCACTCCTTTATGTGTTGCTGCCGCTATGCCTGCTCCTTGTTAGTGTTAATGCAAAATCTACAGAATTTGTAGTAGTGGTAAATAAAAGCAATACAATTAACGCCTTGTCTAAGCGCGAAGTTATTGATATTTACATGGGCCGTTATTTAACGTTTCCTGATGGTGAAACCTCTAAGCCACTTGATTTACCGGCGCAATCAACATTAAAAAATGATTTTTACCTGCAACTGGTCAATAAAAATGAGCAAAAAATTAATGCTTATTGGGCAAGGTTATTATTTTCAGGGCGCGCAAAGCCCCCATCACCGTCAACATCCGTTGAAGACGCGTTAAACAAAATAGCGGCATCACAATTTGCAATTGGCTATATTCCTCAATCGCAGGTTACAGACGCAGTAAAAGTGGTATACACATTTGATAAAAATTAGCCAAGCACTCTACGTACGCGTTGCTCTATCAATCGCAATTGTCGCCATTGTAGTCACGTTAGTATCGTCAACACTTTCTTATTACTCGAGTCTTAAAGAAAAGAAAAACACCAATTACCTACTCGTGCAGCAGTTAGCACAAACAATGGGAAAAACAGCCGCCATAGCAGCCTACCTAAACGATCGTGAATTAAGCCAAGAAATTATTAATGGCTTGCTAAGTAACGACTTAGTGCAAGGTGCAAGCTTAGAAGGAGAAGTAAACCCAAAAGGAGAAATGGATTTATTTATTGCAAGTGGCTCTACTAACAAAAAAAATGAAGCTGTTTTAATTAAATTAATTCACCCCTTTATAGAAGGCTCCTTTATAGGTGTACTCGCCATATACCCCGACGATAAATTTATTGAACAGCAAGCACAGTCATCACTTATAAAAGAATTTCTTTTAATGCTTATTCAATCAATCGTCATCGCTTTTTTTGTGTCACTAGTAGTACGCAAATGGCTCACTCAGCCCATTCAAAACTTAACAGACAGCTTTGCGACAATTGATCCTACCAATCCCGAAACCATGACAATGCTAGAGTTTAAGCAAGGTAAGCGAGACGAAATAAGCAGGCTAACGCAAGGTATAAATGCCTTAATGCATGAGTTAAAGTTAACCATTAGTAATGAGCAATCCCTTCGTAAAAAAACTCAAGAACTAGAAGCTAAATTTAGACTTATTTTTGAACAAGCCAGCGCCGGTATTTGTTTATTAGATGACAAAAATATTATCACCACCTTTAATCCCGCGTTTAAACATTACTTTACCGTACCCGGCGAAGAAGAATTATCAACCTTGCACTTTCCTGCTCTATTAAATAACGTTGATGAATTACAAAACCTGCTTGCAGATATACGTTGTGATAAAAACCCACCACAAGCAACCTTAGATATAGAGTGCAAAGTGGGCCATAAAACCATTTGGTTGCACTGCTTATTTGTTAGATTAACAGAGCAACGTGAAACAAAGCGAAGCGTTCAACAAGAACACTTAGTTGAAGTAATTTTACATGATGTAACTGAGCGCGCCGAACGCGAATTTCAAACCCGCTTTGAAGCCGATCACGACCCACTTACCGACCTACTTAATCGCCGAGCCGGTGAAAAACGCCTTAAAAAAGCGCTGCGCGAGTGCATTAAACACAATCAGCACCTAGTACTAATGATGATTGATTTAGATAAGTTTAAACCCATTAACGACACCTACGGCCACGAAGCCGGTGATAAAGTACTTATTGAAATAGCATACCGATTTAAAAAGCACTTTAACCAAGAAACCGACATATGCATCCGCCTAGGCGGTGACGAGTTTATAGTTGCAAGGCAGGTTAATACCTACAACAAAGCAGCCACGCGTGAGCAATCAATCGCTTTGCTAAATGAGCTACAACAAGACATTTATATTTCACAAAATAAAACATGCGCCGTGGGTGCAAGCATTGGTATTGCAGTAGGCCCTAATGATGGTGAAGAGCTACTCGAATTAATGATCAATGGTGACAAAATGCTCTACCACGTAAAAGAAACTGGCCGAGGGCAAATTGCATTTTATGACGAGTTTAAAAAGTAAGAGGGTTAATTGAGCACTTTAAACACAGTTAGCACCAAAAATAGCTGCCAAAGAGTGACTTATTAACCAGAGCCCAGGTTATTTACAGTTTAATCTTTAAAGAATATTGAACAATAAACTTTTCAATTGTTAGAATGCCCTACTTTTTCCCATCAAGAGATACAATGGCAAACTTCAATACTCATCTTAATACTGCCGTAATCATCACAGGCTTAGCCTCAGCCACCTTATTATCTGCAGGACATATTGAATTAAAGGGCGCACTCTGGTTATGGTTTTTAGGCTCAATCGGCGGCTTATTACCCGACATAGATTCAGATAACTCAACATCACTCGATACTATTTTTAACTTATTCGCACTCAGCGCTGTATTACTGGTACTGCATTACATAACCACCGAGCTCATTATTACAATTAGCTTTATTGAGTTAATTGTAGTGCCGTTATTGGTTTACGGATGTATGAAATATATTATTAGGCCAATTTTTGAATGGATCACAGTACATAGAGGCAGTTGCCACTCTTTACTATTTATAGTGTTATGCGCACTATTAACGACCCAAGTAGTATGGAAACTAAATGACCAATCAACCACACAAGCAGCCGTTTTCGCCTGGTTAACGTGCGGGTTTATTTTACTAGGCGGGTTAATTCATTTATTGCTGGATGAAATTTACAGTGTAGATTTAAGCAATGTCACCATTAAACGCTCTTTCGGCACAGCTTTAAAAATAGCCGACTTCGATAATAAGCTAATTACGCTAGCATCAGTTATTGCCATTGCAGGTTTAATCTATGTTGCGCCCCCTACAAAGCAAACTATTACAGCGTTAAGTGACTGGTCTCATTTTACGTTTTTATCTTAACGCAGTAAGTATTAAGCCGTTTAACCACATACTCAAAATTAATACCCTTTTGATAATTAAGATAGTTAAACGTTGATTTACTGAGAGGGAATTAGTCGCTGCGCTTTTAGAGGGCATAAATGGCTTGAATCAAAACAGTTTTACAATTTAAGTTTTGAATAAAACCAAAGTTTGAGCCTATTTGTAATTAATTATTATTTTTATAGGTTTAACTGAAATAATTAACTCGCTTTACCTGTCTTATATCGGCAAGTAGGAACGCTAATTAGCTAAAAAGCTCCCTGTTTGACGTATTCAAACCTGTCGAATCTTTTTAAAGCATTAAATATAAAATTATAAGAGGTAAATAATGGAATTTACGAATAAACGCACCATGCTAATTACAGCATCTTTATTATTGGTATTGGCAATATCACAGGGTATTTATTCTGTCCTTTACAGTGCAGAAATTAGTTTTTCAAGGCAGGTGGCTTGGGGGCTAGAAGCACTGGTATTTACTTTACTTGTTGCCTTTGCAGGCACATCTATGGTGCAAGCAAAAAACGCTCAACTAGGCTGGTCGGCAATCGCGTTTAGCGCAGTACTTAACATAGTACAGGTGAGTATTGGCCTTACGTTGTTTTCTACATTTGGAAAAGTTGCGGGCACAGTAGAAGGCGCACAACCTTTAATTGGTGGCGTGGTTTCTTTGTCATTCATGATTTACTACGCAGCTAAATTATTATTGGGATTAGCAGCACTTGTTTTTGGCCTGTCTTTTATCGCTAAAGGCGGCAAAGCAATTGGCGGACTTACAGCCCTAGCAGGCGGAGTTGCAATGTTAGCCAATGGTATTTTAATAACCTTTGGCCGTGATGGATTTCTTCCATCAGCTGTTGCTGGCGCTTCGGGTATGATTGCAACGTTACTTTTAGCGATATGCTTAATAAGCCTTTACCGTAAAGCAGACTAAGGCCAAATACCTTACAAGTAATGTGCTTATTTAAATAAGTTATAAACATCGGCGTGTATTAGAGATCTAATTCGCCGATGTTTTACGTTTAAAGTGACGCCCACTTTCAACTTAAAACGTTCGACTATCGCATCCCAAGTTAATGCCCTCTTCATAATCTAAAGGCTAATTCACAAAGAGGATATGAGGCGCTGCGCTTTTAGAGGCTATAAATAGCTTAAAAAACCATACCAAACCAGACAGCCACCTTAATTGAACAAGCAGAACTATGCCCTTGAATCTGGCTGCCAAAAAATTCGCTCTTCAGATTAAGAATTTATCTTTTATTGCTGGGTTACTTTTATTTCATCCGTTAAATAAGTCATTAGCCCTATTAAACCTAAATTACACACATGAAAATAACTGCATAATGCAGTTATGATTTATTACTGAATAGCTTTACTGAGTAGCTTAAGTTTTATGCGAGTAACTTTTCGCAATTACTAATATTTGATCGCCGTTTACGCTTTAAATTTTCACAGTAACTTGCTTGTGAATTGGGTCTTCCTACCGCACCATGGAATACGCGTGTAAATTGCGTAGTGAGTTTTAACCAGTTTTCTGGGGATATGTTTAGTCTTTCGAGTAAAGGAAGGGTCATATTATCAATATGCCCGCGTTTATCCTCTCGTATTATTCGCCCTGTTAGCTCAACGAGTTCAAGGTACGATTTAAGCTCAAACGGCAGTCCTTTAGGCATAATCTGACGTGGCATGCCTGCAAAACGTAGTAACTGCTTAGGTTGCTTACCTTCTGCCGCGCATGTTAAGCGATTCTGTACACTGGTATGGTCTGACTCTTCTGGGGTGTTAGCTATTTTAGCTCTAATGGGATTTAAATCAACATAGGCCATACAAGCTGCAAGTGCTGCTTCATCTAATAATGCTTGAGACGTAAAGCGCCCTTCCCAGAACCTCCCTGTGCAGTTATCTTCTTTATTTGCTCTGCGCGCAATGTCTTCATTTAACAACCGCATAAACCAGCTGATACTTGCTAGGCGTTCGCGGTATTGTTTAACCGTTTGATTGAAAAATATGAGCTCAACTTTACTTAACTTTTCACCTCGTACATATTTCTGCGTCAACAATGTTCCTTTACACAGTTTATGCCAGCGGATAACAATCGCTTTATCATTCAGCCTGTTTGCTCGATTATCATCTACATACAGGACTAAGTGAGTGTGATTACTCATAACAGCATAAGCACACACATCAATACAAAATACCTTTGCTAATTCAAGCAGTTTATCTTCAACCCAGCCTCTGCGGTGCTCGTAAGATTTGCCTGTAAAGCGGTCTTCGCCACATAAAAATGCACGACGCACGCAACGCGAAATACAGTGGTAGTATTTTGTATCAACCAAACTTATTTGACGCTTTCTTGCAATTGCCACAAGACACCCTGCTCGTTTTTTGCACTAACTAAAACGTAGTCCTAAATTTTCAAAAGAGCAAAATTTAGGATGGGTGTCATTGTTAATCATTTCCGATATTTTGCGTTTAATGTATACGCTTAGCGCATCCCTAGTTTGTTCCCTCTTAGTAATCTAAAGTTAATTCACAAAGAGGCTATGAGGCGCTTCGCTTTTAAAGAGGATAATGGCTTATATCAAAGCGATTTAACTCAGTTAAGCTTTGGTGTGTGAAGTCAAGATTTGACTTCATTTATTCTCGTAAATTCTTGTTACTTACGCTTTTTAATAAATCGAATTTCGTAATGATATAAACAGGTTCTTTTTTACATTCGACTTTATAAAGATATTTATTTTTAAGAAAATTAGTTTTTTCTTTTATTAAACTAATTTGCTCCCATGGTATTAAAAAACTCCTGGGAAATAGTAGAATCAACATCCGTTTTTGGCTTATAAATATACCTTGCTGAAATGATTTGATATTTAGCCAAGTCCGATATTCACTGTTTTTCTCACGAGAAATATCTGCCACATTCGTCAAGTACATACTGCTTGATTTTAAAAGTGAGGAATCAGAAATAATTAAATCCGTTTTATATTCTCTAGCTAGTTTAGGGTAATACCCAATAATGCTTTGGATATAATTGACTAAAATATAGAACAATAAAAATAAAATTAAGCATATAACAAAGTCCATTTTTTAATACTCCGAAAACTTGCTCTGCACTGCTGACTAAGCTGAAATTTAAGATGGGTGTCTTATTAATTGTTCTAATGGGTGACCCCATTTATTTCTTTTGCTATAAGCGGACTAGAATTATGAGTTAAAATTCGTAGCTAAAAGTTTTAGTTACGTTTAAACACCTTACCACACGTATTACTTGCGTAACTTTTTAATAGCATTTATCGCAATTCCATCTCCGATTATTGGTGAGTATAGTAAAAGTAATTCTTCTAATAACTCAATTTCGGCTCTTTCATAATCATCGGAAGAAACCAAAGCAGATTTCATTAACTTTTCCACTTTTGAGCCAGACTCAACATTTGAATTTCTACCAGAGTCTTCCATAAAACGATCTAACCCATAAATACGATAAGTAAAACGCCCTTTTTTAGTTTTCCATTCATATAATTTACCTGCCACTAAAACCTTTATATGATCTTCATATTTATCAAAGTGTGGGTGTGCAACTTTGTAAGCTTTCGAATTTACTGGAAACTTGACTCTATTTTCTCTATCTAAAACACCTTTATCTCTCTTTTCATTATTGCAATCAGGGCAACTAATACAAAGGTTTTTGGGTTCGAACATAAATGCTGGGTGTGTAGACTTTGAAATTATATGCTCTGCATCCCATGCCCTATTACTTTTGACAATAATTTTTTGTTTGCAGAAACAGCATGTAAAGCATTGTTCCTTTAAGTAGTGGTCTTTAATCGTCTTTCTCACATTAGAGTATATTTCATCACTCCAACTAACTGATTTTTTATCTTTTAACGTTTTGAATTCGGAAGTTAGTTCCTTGTCCTTACCTTTGAATATCACTTCATCCATGTTTCAACACCGTCAAAGCTTTTTTTAGTGTAGATAAGAGATTTTTTACGGGATCATTATCTGGTACTAGCCCATCAAATTCTATAAGACTATTTATTTCTTTAATGAACTCTTCGTCTAGTTTCTTGCCCTCGCTCAATTTATTTAGAACATCGACAATCTGACTAATCAGGTGTTCATTTTTATACCCTGGTGATTTAAATGTAAAAGCGAGTTGATAATCAGATGATTGTAAAGCAATTCCCTTACCCGAAATCACATTAGCTGGATTGTCCTCTAAATTTACAATATATGAATTGGTCTTATTAACAGAAGACACGATATGTGGCGAGTGAGTTGCCAGTATGAAATGGCACCTTTTGTACTTTGAGAACACCTCTGCTAATAATGGCATAAAGTCTTTTTGCCATTCAGGGTGCAGGCTTAGTTCTGGTTCGTCTAGCAAAATGACTGAATCGTCCGATATAGCACCTGCAATAGCTAGTATGTTAAATAAAATACAAAGTTCTCCTGAGCTAGCTTCTTTAAGGAGCACTTTTCTATTGTTGTCATTTTTAGTGAATTCAATATTTGCTAAATCAACTAAATCATATTCAGCTAACACTGAGAATTCTTTAAGAAATCTAGGCTTGTCGTTATTAGAACCACCTATTTCTAGACTTAAAGTAAACTCCTCATCTGTTCGGTGAAAACTATGAGTTTGAGAATTTGACAACAGACCTTCATGTATTTTTTTTGCACTACTAATAATTCTTTCTTTATCTTTATCAGTTAAATTGTCGTCATGCTCTTTCCCTTTGAAAAACCTTACACTTCTTACTGTTTCAAGTGGATCTCTACCCTCTTCTTTTATAACGTCAGAAATTAAAAAGTGGTCAGCAAATTTTAAAAAGACTGTAAATTTCCTCTCAAAGCCTAAATAAGCGAATAGTGGTAAAATTTCATTTGTTCTGTGTTCTGTTTTTAAAAAGAAATTAATAAATGAAGTACCTAGCTGATCGAATTTCGACCTCATATAACTTTTACTAGACCGATCTTTTGTTCTTGCACCTCTATAAAAGTAGTGATCTTTTAAAGTGTTCTGTTCTCCATGCAACCTTCTTTCATCTAGCATAGGAAATTTGTCAAATGGGCTAGATGAAACTGCAATAATTTTAGGAAAAACTATAGCCTTTTCGGAAGAAATATCATCTGACTTATGACTAATCATAAGCTCTCGATTACCAAAATATTGATTTTGAAAATCTTCTAGTACTAATGCGTGTAGATGATTTGGAATATTACTAAGGTCAATATTTTGTGGAATATAAACAGGCTTCTCAATCAGAATTTTATAGGTAGTTTTGTCATTCGTGTAGCCTAAATACCCAGTTTCATCTAGTGAGGAATTTTCTCGACTTTCATAATAATCAAATAAATCTTGAACCCTAAAGTGTTGGAAATTTTCATTTACTAAAGAGGTTATAAATATTTGGCATATTTTCTGAAAAAGCTTACTTTTACCAGACCCATTACGACCAACTACAATTGTGTTTACATTGTGGTTTCTGTCAAAATCCCTTGGGCAGAGTTCAATAACTTTATCTTCAAATCTTACTTCATTAATAATCATTCATAACCTCAATCAGTGACAGAGTTGCGTGTTTAGATACGTGTAACGTCTATCGAACCCCACTTTAGCGTGTTACAACACCCCAAAAAGGCATATTTTACGTTGTTCGATAATTACACCAAAGACGAGAATTAGGATGACGCCCATTCAATTCATTTAGACATACACCCATCTTAATTTAAAATTTAAAATGGGTGTCTTGTTAATTTTTTACTAAATACAAAAAGGCAAAAAGAAAGAGCTGACCCCATCCGTTTCCTCCTATGCCTGCGGTTCATCACCCCACCAGTCAGGTTCAATTTCACCAAAGTCTATATTGCTTGGGGAAGATAAAAGTTCGAAATCAATCAACTCCACATACTCTATACCTTCGTCAAAATCGCCTTCAAAGGTTAATAGAACTTCAGCTTCAAATTCCATTTCTGTACTTGCTGACGAGCTGCCGATAGATACATAATCTCTGTCTATTGAGTCATGTACTGACAGGGAAAATAATGTTGAAGCCTCTGCTACTATATTAATTTTAGCTTCAACTATAAGGGTATTGTTTTGCCCTTGAATGGGTTGTAATAATGCATTGCCATCTTCATCGCAAACGAATTCAAAACTATCGAGTATTACTTCCACATAATCTGGTTCGTAGAAAAATTGCGATGTAGCCTCAGGATATAAATCAATTTCAGCAACTTGTTCTGTCAAATACTGTTCTATTAAAGAATGTAGATCTTCTGGTTCAGAGTTAGGTATTAATTTTGCGATGTTGACACAATAATCAATTGCTGTTGAATGAGGTTGAAACTTAGATATTGCCTCTGCAAGATCTTCGACTACATCGATATATTCAGATTCATCAGCAAAACGTTTCCAATCACCATCTTTTGCAACAGCAAGAATTTTAGTCCTGTGCTCTTTTGCCCAAGACTCTATTGACATTAGTGCAATAGCATCAGGAAATTCGTTTTTCTTTTTTCCTGTTTCTTCGAAAGGAGGTTCAGCTTGAAAATATTTTTTTATAATTTCATCAAGTTCAACACGTCCAGTTGCAGGGATAATTTCTGCACCTATATTATCAATAAACACTTCTAACCTTTGCTTTGCAACATCGCTATCATCCAATTCAGGAACTAGAGCTCTAGATGCGAGTCTAGCATGCTCATCAGAAACGGAAAGGTGTGATTTACTCTCTCGAACAGCTTTTAAAACTGACGCACGAGCATCTTTAGCTTTTTTCTTGAGATGAACGTGAACTTCTCTTACGACGATTTCGGATAATACTAAATGAGAAGGTTTACCGTTAAATTGCTCTAACGTTTTCAATATTCCAGACTCGAGTTTGAGTCCTTTCTCATCAAATATTGATGTATCTACAGTTATTGCGCCATAGTCCATTTTTATAATTCTCGGTTCAATTTACGTACCCAATTTAAGTAGGCATAACGCCAAAATAAAAGGCGAGCGGAGCGAGTCCAGCCCACGATTTTTTGTGGGTGATTTTTGATTACTTTGTTATGTTTCTACTTTAAAAGACCAACAAAATGATAATAGCCCAAAACAAAAAGTAACAATTGCTAAGCCAGCTAAATAAAGATTAATACTGCCTAAGATAAAAAAATATGCTAATAATCCGCTGGTTAGCCCTAATGAAGCAACAATAGCCAAAGGGTTCTTATCTTTTAACCGACCTTCAGATTCAAAAAATGATAAAAATTTATATATAACTAAAAGAACAATTGAAAATGTAGCCAAATATGAAGCGTAAACAGCTGGGCCACTTAATGAAATAAACTTTACTGAAATAGCTAATAAATAGGCAGATAGAATAGCCGTCATACCGCTTGTTAATCCATTAAAGTGTGATATAGCTCTTTTTCTTGCATTAGCTTTAATTTGAAATTTAGTCCGTTTTGCCATTTGAATACATACTCCTAAAAAACATAACAACTTCTTCAACACCAAATTGGTGGATTATAGCCCCCAAAACGGCGTATATAACGTTGTTCAATAATCACACCAAACAACTCATTTATAGAAACTAATTACAATTTCTATTCAATGACTTATGTTATTTACCCAAAACGACTTTTAATAATGTTATTGAATAAATTGTAAACAACTGTATTTATACACAGCCATTAATTAAATTTATTTTTATTTAACCAAACCTTTAACTAAACGATTTATCAAATTACCACTCATTTTAAAACCGTGTATCTCTCTCACAAGGGTCACTATCACCGTCGCCATCCATTTTTGTATTCGGGCAGTTATTAATAAAAAATACAGCTTCTTCGCGTGAGCGCATTTCAGTACAATATTGCCTGCCATCACACGTAAAATTTTGCGTTTTTTTAGGAATAACGACTTTTGGATATTTTTCATCAAAGGTGGCTAAATCGTCATTAGTGGCTAAATCATTGGTGATAATGGGTGTTTGGCTGCTTGAGTGAGTGTTGTATTTATTAATCGCATAAAAACAAAGTGCTGCAATAAGCGCTATTGAGGCAACTTTACCTAAAAAGCTACTGGCAAAATTAGACTTTGCGATACGGTACGGCTGGTTATTGTGTTTTTGGTAAGGTGCTTTAAGCTCTGCAACGCCTTCTATACGACAGTTAACTGCTTTGGTTTTGCCGTCGGGCTGTGTTGCCACTTCAAAGTAAATGGTGTCGCCTACTTTTGGCTTGCGGCTCATGTGTTTGAGCGCTGATATGTGTATAAACGTGTCGTGTTCTAGGGTGTCTGATTTAATAAAACCAAAACCTTTGTCGGTTTTCCACGTCTTTAACAATCCTTTGTGCATGTATCCGCCTATTTTGCTTAAGCTGCGTTTTACGCAAATTCCATTTAGTTAACACTTGTTATTATACGTTCCTAAATTAAAACCATGCAACCAAATATTCATATTGCGTTAATTTTTATGCTTTACCTAATAAAATAAACTCAAAATAAACGTGCTAAAAACAACTAAAACTCAACTTATTTTATTTATAATTTGCGGCCAAATGTCCTTTAATTCACATCAACCATTGCGCACTCACCCACTAGCTTAACAGCTTGTTTACACAAGGTTTTGTCATTAGTTATTTCTATCTGAATCAGCCGTTTTTAGTACGATTTTTCATTCGTTATTTACTTAATTTATCTATACAATCCACACCTTATTTTTACGCACAAATTTCAAGTGATTATCTCATGCTATTAACGATTGTTTATATTATTGGTATTACAGCAGAAGCCATGACAGGCGCACTTAGCGCAGGACGAATGAAAATGGATTGGTTTGGCGTAGTGCTGGTAGCCAGCGCCACCGCAATTGGCGGTGGTAGCGTGCGAGATATATTACTAGGCAATTACCCGCTTACATGGGTACAACACCCAGAATATTTATTAATTACCTGTATTGCCGGTATTGTCACTACGTGGCTTGCCAAATGGGTAGTTAAATTTAAAGGTATATTTATGCGCTTGGATGCCCTTGGTTTAGCTGCCTTTAGTATTATTGGCTGCCAAGTGGGTCTAAATATGGGATTACATTACGGTATTTGTGTAGTGGCCGCCGTTGTTACTGGCGTATTTGGTGGGTTACTCCGCGATTTGATTTGTCGCCAAGCACCGTTAGTATTACACAATGAGCTGTATGCAAGCGTATCGTTACTTGTAGCGTGCTTATACCTAGCATTGCACCATTACAATATTGACGACAACATAAGCATTATTGTGAGCTTGGTTGCAGGCTACTTAATACGTATGGCATCAATACGCTTTAAGTGGCGCTTACCGACCTTTAGTTTATTAGAACCCGCTAAGTAAGTAACTTAAATAAATTATATGAGACAGGCTTGAATCTGCTAGGCAATCAGGCAATAAAGCCTGTCTCCCCTTTTATTACTCTTTAATGCTCTCTATCACTATTTAATACTCACTACATCACTTAACGCGGTTTTAGAGTCGCTGTTATTGTGCGGCATTACGCTAAAACTGCCGTCGGTTTCTAGCACTACTGCGGCTACATCTTCTATGGCTAATATACCCGCACCACGAATAGCAGCGCGAATTTCTGATTTTGTTACGCGTTGTGATTTAAGGGCTGCCGTGCAATATTCACCATCACTCAGTAACAACGTGGGCTCAGCTTTTACTAAAGCTGCAAATTTTGACGAGCGCACACTAAGCCAGGTAATTAAATATTGCAGCCCTATTAAAACAACAAAGGCCAATATACCCTCAAGCAGCGCGACACTTTTTGAAATAATAACGGATGCTAATATAGAGCCCAGCGCAATGGTAACTACAAAGTCGAACACATTCCATTTAGATAGTGTTCGCTTGCCCGATACACGTAACCAAAACACCAGCGCTACATAACCCAGTACACCAATAATAAGTACGCGCACTAACCCCTGAACATCATCAAAAAACATGCTTACTCCTTTATTTTTAAAGCCGCTATTAAATTTAACCCTTCTTTAATTGAGTTAATAGCTTTGCACCTAAAATCGTACCAATGGGGATAAATAAAAGCCATAGATATGCATAAAACTTTAAAGCAGATTTAAGCAATGCAAAGTCATTAACACGTTTATTTTTAAGCAATATGTAATTTATAAAATAGCCAACTATTGCTGGTGCAATTTGTATTAACGAAATTACAATACCTGATGAAATATGCCCTGCTATTAATTTAGGGTCGCCACCAGCAAATGCTGCATAAGCATTATAAATACCTGTAAAAAAACTAATTAGCGAGATTAGCAAAAAAGCCTGTAAAAACAGGCTTACTATGGCTAAAAATACGATTGAAGATTGTTTCAAAATCATCCTTAATTTAGCTAATGCATTGTTTAAAGTTAGTTTTATGGCCCAATGGTTTTATCTGTCAGTGCTGCTAATACTTTACCTATTTTTTTAGCCGCAGGGCAATTTACTGCGTTATGGCGCTCAGCTATATATGTAGGATCGTTATAGCTTAACCACACTTGCGATTGTGCGTCTTCCCATACCAGTGCTTTTATCGGTAAATCAATACCTATTGTTTGTGCGCACTGCATAAGAGGTGTGCCGCCTTTGGGGTTACCAAATATAAGAACCTCTGTTGGGCGTAGTTGTTGTTCTACTTTTTTAGCACCAGCTGCGTGATCTATTCGTGCAAATATATTTAGCCCTTTCTGTTTTGCCAAATTCTCAAACTTATCCATAGTAGCTTTAGCGCTTAATGGGCTTTTTACTGAAATTAGTCCCTCTACTGCGTTAGCATTTGTAATAGCAAAGAGTAATGCGAGTCCAAAAATAATATTTAGTGTTTTCATAGTGTCTCCGTTTAAATATAAAAATACTGAGCGTTATTGCTCCTTTAATTTTTACAATGTACATTTTTTGCTAGGTAATTAACTTTAATAAATTTTTTGGCTGATGGTTATCTGTTTCAATGTATAATAAATTTAAAGGGAGAAATACATGCACATTGGAATAATTGAAGATCATCAATTAGTACGCGACAGTTTTAAAAAACTACTAGAGCTACAAGCAGACTGGGAAGTAATAATAGAAGCCTGCAATGTTAGCCAAGCAAAACTGGCTGTTGAGCTTGAACAACCCGATATATTTATTGTTGATATATCACTTAATGAATCAGAAACCGGCCTTACATTTTTAACCTACCTTAACGAAAATTTCCCTGAAATTAAAACCATTGTTGCCTCCATGCACGATTACGAACCTTATGTAAGTAATGCGCTACGATTAGGCGCACTTGGTTACGTCTCTAAACGATCTGCGTCGGAGGAGTTAATTGATGCAGTTAAATCGGTTGCATTAGGTAAACGCTATATAAGTGAAGATGTGAATTTTGCTTTAAATACGCCAAACTCAGCGTTAACTATTTTAACTAACCGAGAGCTCGAAGCTTTACCACTGTTAGCAAAGGGCTTTAATGCAAAGCAAATAGCACAAAAATTAGAAATAATGCCTAAAACAGCGCATGTGCATAAAGCAAATATTTACAGCAAGCTTAATGTAACAACATCGTTTGAACTGCTAAAAATAGCGATTGATGCGGGAGTAATTCAGCTAGATGAACTTACCTAGTACATTACCTGCTTTTAATTTTTCTATTGCAGCAACCGCTAAAGAAATTACAAAGCAGTTTGTAGTTGGCGTAATTTATTTTATTGCCTGTATTGCTGCTTTTTGGGTTGGGGCTAATTTAGAAACTGTCCCTGAAAGTAGCGCTATATTTATTCCTGCAGGGATAAAAATTGCTTTTTATTTGCTTTCGCCAACTCGGTATTGGATTACGTTGTGGATATCGTCTCGTGCTTTGGCTGCTCACTTAGGTTATACAATGACCGGGGTTTGGGAGTTTAATTTACTGCATGGTTTTTGGCAGGAGCTTTGCTTTTTTGCCCTTGTGTATGTGTTTAAACATAGCCGCTGGCCACCAAGTATTAATAATAGTTTAGGTATACTTTCGTTGATTTTATTGTGTGTTGCGAGCACCTCAATAAAGTGGTTTTTGTTTTCTAGTGCGTTTGAATTTACAAACATATTGGTTGCTAAAGAGCTATTACAGTATCAGTTAAATATGTGCCTTGGCGATATAACAGGCTCGTTATTAGTTGCGCCGTTTATTATGCTACTTCACTCTTTAAACCTTTCGTTAAAGCGCCCGGCATTACTTAAAGTAACTAATTTAACGGTTACGTTAGCTACTGTTTTACTTGTTGCGATGCTTGTATACCTTATACGGCCCGATACCTACCCATTACTACGCCTTGCATCGTTATTACCTATTATTTGGTTTTCGTATCGCTTTGGCGTACTTGGCGCAGTAAGTAGTGCGACACTTATAAATGCACTAATAATAGTTGAAGCAAGCATGACCCATGAGCCTAGTAATACCTATATTAGCCAGTTGTTTATTTTGGCTAATGCGATTACCAGCATGGTGTTAGGCGCGGCAATTACAGAGCTTAAACGTAAAAATGCTGAATTAAAAAAGATTAACCGCGCACTAACTAAGCAGCTTAATCAAAATACCCTTCTTGGGGCTAAAATGGTGAGCGTGCAAGAAAACGAGCGTAAGCACCTTTCACAAGAGTTACACGACGAACTTGGGCAAAACTTAACGGCTTTAAAAACCGACTTGGCTATTTTATCGCACCTTTGTGATGAAAAAACACAATCGTTTGTGGCTACGTTAAAAAGCAATGCAAACTCTATGTACGATTCTGTTTACCAATTAATGCACTACCTTCGCCCTCGTGAATTAGACGAGTTAGGGCTACAAAATGCGATGACTCAAGGGCGATTAAAAAGTTTACTTACAAAAGCAAGTATAGGCTATGAGGTTAATTTTAACGTAGATGATACTCTCACTAAAGAGCATGAAATTGCCGTTTACAGGATTTGCCAAGAAGCTGTTACCAATTGTATTAAGCATAGTAACGCGACCAAACTTATTATAAATATTAAAACGGATAGTCAGTTTATAAAATTAGAAATTAGTGATAACGGAAGCGAAGTAAAACCAACAGAAAACTCAGGCCACTATGGTTTAGCTTTTATACAAGAGCGAGCTATTGCGCTGGGTGGTAGCTTTAAGGTTACTAATCAAGGCGGCTTTACCATTAAGGTAAAACTGCCTATAAATATTGGCCGTTAAACACTTTAACAAATTGATACTTGCTTAGTGTAAAACTTTTGCCTTGGTTGATCATCAAATGCGCTATCTGGGTTTACCTGAATTTCAACTTGGTTACCCACCAGCTGTAGCAATAGTCCGGTAGCTATTTGGCAATTGCCTAAGGTTGATTTTACTATTACCTTTTTACCTATAGCGTCTTGCAGCCTTGGTTTTGGTAAATTAGGGTTATTAACAGGCCTCAAACCTTCTGCTTTTACAAATAAATTTATGCAGTAAAGTTTAGCTGCGGCGACTCTTTGCTCGTTCATTTTAGCTATATCAACATTATTCAAAAAATGAATAATGGCTTGGTTAGCGCGGCTAAAGTCACTGGTTACATCATCTAGTTCGCGCCCTGCTGCCCACTTTCGGGTAACTAAATACTTGCCAGCTTCCACTCTTGCTAAGGTAATCGACGCTCCGGTCATTTTACTAAACCACTCAATACAATAACTTGCTGTATTGGTGTTATGAAGTAATACGCTCATACTGCCAAATTCTTTTGTACTTTCATCTAATAAAGTCATATTTGTATCTTAACGTCCCAGTTTTCAATAGTTTATTAGCAATTATGAAAGTAAAAAATCATCCATATTCCTAATCAACCTAGGAAAATGGCTTAGAAAATAACACGTGCTATTTATAAAGCTCCGTTTTGACAGTTAATTCCACTATTAATGGTTAAAAAGTAAAGCAGTGGTTTAAATTTATCATACGGTTGATTATGATAAATTAAGTACTATATCTATGCTTTCGCTTTATTATTTTCAGTAAGGATCACCATGTCTAGCTATAACGAATCTCCAGAGCAAATTGAACAAGCCACGCAAGGCTATGTGATGCAGCAAACTATGTTGCGTATTAAAGATCCAAAGCCGTCTTTAGAATTTTATGAAAATGTATTGGGTATGAAGCTTTTAGGTAAGTATGACTTTCCTGGTATGAAGTTTACGCTTTACTTTTTAGGCTACGAACAAGAGTTGCCAGAAGGCGATGATAAGGCAAAAGCTGAATGGGTGTTTCGTCGCCCTGCGTTAATTGAGTTAACCCATAATTGGGGCACTGAAAACGACGACAGTTTTGAGGGATACCACAGCGGTAATCAAGAACCTAAAGGCTTTGGCCATATTGGTATTAGCGTGCCGGATGTTTACGCAGCCTGTGAGCGCTTTGCAAAATACGATGTAGAGTTTGTAAAAAAACCAGATGATGGTTCAATGAAAGGCTTAGCCTTTATTAAAGATCCTGACGGCTACTGGATTGAAATACTCTCTGCAGAGGGAATTACCGAGATTATCCTTTCTCAGTAATAACGATTTATTTATATTAAAAACCAGCTTTTTAGCTGGTTTTTTTAATCGTAAAAATTCATTTTTATTTATAGGCCCAAGCATCGGTTATTGTTACTTGGCAATTGTTATAACTAGCCGCTTGTTTTTGCGCAATACCTCTTACTCTAAAGTTTGTTGAATCATTAGGTAGTATAATTAGGTCTTCGTCGGTTATTGATAGCGTATCGAATAGAGTGTTTTGATCTGTTAAAAAATCGACCTTAAACTTTATATTTTTAAACGAAAAATCTGATTCATTTTTTATTTGCCCTATACAGGCAACATACAAACCATCGGTTTCATTTTTAGTGCTTATTTGGTTTACATTAGCAGTTAGGTTTTTTTGTGCTTGTTCTTCAAGCCCTGCTACATATATATTTTGATAAAAAATAAACCCAAAAATACCAACAATAATTAAGGCCAATGCACCAATAATAATGGGATTGTTTTCTAAGTTAGAATATTTAGCTTGAAGTGAGGTGCATTGCGGGCATTTTTTAGCCCGTGAATCTATGGCGCTAAAACACATAATGCATTCTTTAGTTTGCTGCATCTTTTCCACTACAATAAGCATCCTTGTTAATTATTAAATGTTAAGTATTAAAACCAGTAGTATTGCTGACTTTAAGTTATTTTAGTTTACTTATACATAATAACTTCGTAAACACATATAGCTTAAAAAAGTAACGATTTTATAAAGCAATACAAGGCTCTGTATATAAACACAGTGCATGCGTGTTTTGGTATTTTAACGTAAACATAAAAAAGCCAGCAATTAAGCTGGCTTAGTATATTAACTATTTTACATAATTACTTACGAAGTGCGTCGATTCGAGCATCAAGCGGTGGGTGCGACGAAAACAACTCAGCAACGCCTTTCCCACTTGCAATACCAAAGGCCATCATTGAACCTTCTAATTGCGATGGATGATTTTGCTTTAAACGCTCAAGGGCTGATCGCATTTTATCGGCACCTACCAATTTAGCCGCGCCGCTGTCGGCTGCAAATTCACGTTTACGGCTGTAACTTGCCACGACTATGCTTGCTAGCACACCAAATAATACTTGGAATAACATATCGAATAAGAAGTATGTCCAGCTACTGCCGCCCTCTTCTTCATCGCTATTAATAAAGTTATCTACTATGCCTGCAAGTACTTTTGCAGCAAATATTACAAAGGTGTTTACCACGCCTTGTATTAGGGTAAGCGTTACCATGTCGCCGTTAGCTACGTGCGATACTTCGTGGGCAAGTACGGCTTCGGCTTGATCTTTAGTCATGTTGTGCATTAAGCCTGTGCTTACTGCCACTAACGAGTTGTTTTTACTTGGGCCGGTTGCAAATGCGTTCATTTCTGGGCTGTCGTAAATAGCCACTTCTGGCATTTTAATACCTGCTTTTTGTGCTTGCGCAGATACCGTTTGTACAAGCCAATGTTCGGTTTCGTTTCGAGGCTGCGTAATTACATGCGCGCCTGTTGATTTTTTAGCGATCCATTTCGACATAAATAACGAAATAAACGATCCACCAAAACCAAATACGGTGGCTATAAGTAAAATTCCGCCAAGGCTACGATGGCTTAAGCCCAGCGCGCTCATTATTATTGAAAGCACTACACCTAATACCAACATAACCGCTAGGTTAGTTAATAAAAACAAAAATACACGTTTCATATTGTCCTCACAAAAATAGTTTTGATCACCGAACATAAAATTAAATTAGGTTAAAGCAATCACTGCGTTATGACACACTATGTCATAACGTTAGCGCTATTTTGTGACAAACTATGTCATAACACAAGTGTTATTTATGTGTTTATTGATAATTTTTTTAGGAAGAGTTTTACAGCAAATTTAAATATGAAGTTTCTTTATAAATCAGCTTATTACAAGCTATGATTTAGCTCTGCCATATCAATTGGAAAACCACGCTCGTGTGCCAATATGCGTGCAACTTCGCCAATTTTTTCGCCGCTATTATGTTTAAGGTACGACCATTGGTGGGTACTGCGGTGATAATTTACAGCAGGATCGCTGCTTATTATTCCCAACTTTATAAACTCACCCACTATCTGATCTGCCGCTATTAACGTTGACGATGCTTTAACATTTTCGGCCCGCGCATAATTAATATGCGAATATAAACTTACATCGGCTACGCGCAAAGTGTCGTCATCACCTGGGATTTGTTGCCCGCCAAACAAGGCATTATTTTGTTTATTAGCAGTTTTAAACGCAGGTACAAACTCGGCTACATAATCAATTGCTGTTTGGGTACGTGTTTGCAACGCTGCTTTGTCCCAGCCGTCTTTAATATAATGCAGGTATTTATTGGGAAGTTTAGGTTGTGCGCTCATTGGCGTTGCATCAGCTAACCCATCATTAAACAATGTAATGTTGTTAGTCATGCCATGTATTTGAAAGTAACCATTAGGGTAAGGGGTTAGCTGCGCCATGCCCTCTGGCGTACCACGGTTTCCATAAATAATTATTTCGGGTATTTGCCCACCAGCACCTTGCCAATGAGTAATGTAAGAGGCTTTAAATTCAACCATGCGTTTTACATCTACCCCAACGAGGTCGTCAATAATACCGGTTTGAAAACCACACGCATTAATAAGGTAATCTACCTCAATGGTTTGTGTATCGGCTTGTGTATCGGTTTGAGTATCAGGTTGTTCATCAAGGCTTGGCTCTGATTGATATTCAATGCGCCACTTAAGTGTTTGCTTATCATTATTGGTATTTATAACTGGCGATACATTTTTAACACTGGTGCTTGTTAAAACATGAGCGTGTTTGTACTGTGCAAGGGCGAGTTGTGCACTGGCCGATAAACGAAATATATTCCAGCCATATTCTTGTGCAGCAATGAGCGGGAACTTTAACTTATTTAAATCTAAATGCTTAGCCACGGGTATCATCCACTCATCTAACGACGTGGGCTTGGCTACTTGTTTTTGCTTAGCAAGCTTTAGCATTTGTGCGCGGCTATATAACTGATAATAATGCTCTGGCTCGCCTAATACTTTGTTAGCGCTGTCTTGCTCTACAAGCTCGCTGTAGGCTTTTACTAATTTATTTAAACGCGGAAATAAATCCTCTGGTGCTTCGTCATCGCGCTTGGGTACGGCAAATACTGTGGGGCGAACATCGATGGTGTGAGGATAAAGGCGCGCAATGTCTATACATTGCTTGAGTAAATCTATGCAGTCTTCATCGGATATTTCACGGTATAAGTTGCCACCTGCATGCAAATGGCACATTGGAGGGCCATCAATTAACGACTTTTTCTTTTCAAGTACATAAGTTTCTAACCCTAACGCAGCAAGCCTAATGGCTATTGTGGCGCCAGCTGTGCCTCCACCTATTATACCTACGCGTTTTTTAGGTAAGCCATAGTTTAGTGCTTTTGGCTCAGCGCTTACGTGCGCATCTGGGGCGTAGCTTTCAATAAATGGGTGCGTCATATAGTCGTTATGTCCTTAGTAACTTAGTAACATTGTCTTTAAGCAAGCTATGTATTTATAAATGTTTATATGTGTACTAAGGCTGACTATTTCAAGATTTACCTAAAAAAGTAAATCTTTTTAAACCACTTAAGTGTTTATAGATAATGCACTAAGCAAGCTTTTGTATATTTGTAACTTAGGAGTTTGCTCGCTGTATGGGCTTATAGCAAGTATTGGGAACGGTAAACGTGCTTTGAGTGAATCAAGGTTTGCTTGATACTCGTCCATGTTTTTATCAACTTGGTTTGCAATCCAGCCAACGCAGTTTATACCCATACTTTGCATATGCGCAGCGGTTAGTAACGCATGATTTAAGCAACCTAATTTCATACCAACAACGAGTATTACCGGCAGTTGCTCTGCTTTAACCCAGTCGTATAAATACTCCGTATTGTTAATAGGTAACGCCCAGCCACCAGCACCTTCAGTAAGTATGTAATTAGCGCCCTGCTGTTTTACATCTTTATAAGCATCACTTAGTTTATCAATAGTAATACTAACTCCAACTTGCTCAGCGGCTATATGCGGCGCAATAGGTGGTGCAAACGCAAACGGATTTACTACGTCGTATTTAGCGCTCACTGTTGCGCTTTCCATTAGTATGAGAGCATCGGCATTTACTAGTTGATCGAACGCCATTTCGCAGCCAGCAGCAAGGGGTTTAAAGCCAATGGCTTGTTTTTTGTGTTGGGCAAGTAACTTTAATAGCAAACTGGTAACGTGGGTTTTTCCGGCATCGGTGTCGGTGCCTGTTATAAAAAATTCTTTCATGCGTTGCCTTTAATGTCTTTGGGCTTATTTAGTGTTTTTCTAATGATAACAGCACCACATGATAAGACACACATGCT
Organism: Pseudoalteromonas sp. NSLLW24; assembly: GCF_015864725.1. Lineage (NCBI taxonomy): Bacteria > Pseudomonadati > Pseudomonadota > Gammaproteobacteria > Alteromonadales > Pseudoalteromonadaceae > Pseudoalteromonas > Pseudoalteromonas sp. NSLLW24. The sequence goes on from NZ_JADYWQ010000014.1 coordinate 102,253, forward strand.
TTGTTATTTATAAGCGGATACGCACTGCATACTTTTTGTAGCGCCGATTTGGTAAGTAACCCTTGACGTGTATTGGTATGATTTTGCGTAGTTGCACCTATAGCTTTAATTGAGGCAATAGCTTTTAAAGGTGTTGTGTATTCATCGGTGTAGATACGTTTTTGAGCGCTGTTAATAGTAAACCCTGCTTTTTGGACTGATTGGTTTATATGCAACTCACTATTAAAGGTATTTATGTGGCTGTTAGAATCAAGCGCTGCAAAGGCTGTTTTTATTTCGTTAAGTGAGCCCTCTACCACAGCGCTTATGTACGCCTGCCCGCCTGGTTTTAATATGCTGTAAAGTGATTGCATTAAAGCCGAAAAATTAGCAGACCACTGCACTGCAAAATTACTGTAAATTACATCAACACTGTTTGCTTGTAGCGGTAAGTTATCCATATCGGCGCATATTTTTGGTGCGGTTAAATCACTACTTTGTAGCATGTTTAAGCTCAAATCCATGGCAATAACGCTTGCAAACATACTTTGTAAGGTATGCGTATTAACAAGTGGGCCTGCGCCTAAATCAACACAAAGCATATTTTTATTAAAGCCTGGTTTTATGAGTGCAAATAGATCACTCGCAGCATGTTTTTGTACATTTGCATGGGCGTTATAACTCGCCGCCGCCTTTGAAAACTTACTTTGGGTGGACTTTTTAAGCTCCTTGCTTAAATCCTTGTTTAACTCTCTATTTAAATCGCTACTTACTAGGCACGGTTTTACAAGTTGTGTTTGCACTAGATCTGTTTTTAATACTGGCTGAGCAATCATGCTATTGCACCTACTAAATGCTTAACTAAGTGCGTTATATCTTGCTCGGTATGTGCGGCGGTTAAAGTAATGCGCAAACGTGAGGTGTTATGTGCGACCGTGGGCGGTCTAATTGCAGTGAGCCAAATACCTTGTTGTTTAAGTTTATCTGCCGCTTGCAACGTTTGCTCAGCGCAGCCTAATACAATGGGCTGTATGGCGGTGTTTGACTCCATTACAGCAATATTGTGAGTTTTAGCGAGTTGCTTAAATAACGCAATATTGGCATTTAGCTTATCGCGTTTATAATCAGCTGTTTTTATGTTTTTAATACGCGCAAGTGTGTGGCTTGCCATAAGCGGCGACATAGCAGTTGAATACGTGTAATCGCGATTAAATTGCAGCATGTAATCAATAAACTGTTTACTGCCTAATACACATGCGCCGCTACTGGCGACTGCTTTACCAAAGGTAATGACTAATATATCTGGAAGTGTTTGTGTAATAAATGCTTCGCAACTGCCTAAACCCGTTTTACCTAATGCGCCAAAGCCATGTGCGTCGTCAATCATTAGCCATGCGCTGTGCTGTTTTGCAAGTGCGAGTAATTCTTTAAGTGGTGCGGTATCGCCATCCATCGAAAACACGCCTTCGCTTATAATTAGCTTGTTTTGCGCTTTTGATTTTTCGAGCCGTGAACGTAAGTGGTTTAAATCGTTATGATTAAAACGCACTAAAGCCGCGTTACAATGCATAGCCCCGTCAATCAAGCTTGCATGATTTAACTTATCTTGAAAAATAGCGCTGTTTTGTGCAGCGGCTTTATCTTGAAACAACGCTTTAATTACGCTGCTATTAGCGCTAAACCCTGAGTTAAACAACATGCCTGCGCCATAACCAAATTGCTCACATAAGTATTGTTCAAGCGATTTTTGCTGCGCCTGATAACCCGTAACTAATGCTGAGCTGTGACTACCTAATGCGTGGGAGTCATTAAGATTAACAGCCACATCTCCAAAACCTAAGTAGTCGTTACTGGCAAAGTTAAGGTAGGTTTTGTTATTAACTGTTATGGTGCGCGCTGTTGCATGTTGCACTACGTGGCGTTTACGAAGTAACGCATCTTGCTGGCGAGCCTCAAGATGCGTGTTTATAAAATCAAAAGGCATAGATATAAAAGCCTACGCTTCGTAAAACAATTCAGAGGTTGCTTTGTCGGCTACTTGCGATGAAAGCGAAGCTTCTACTGCTTCGTCTGAATAGTCGTGACGCTTTTCTGGGTTCATGCCTAATTTTTTAATTAGGTTCATATCGGCATCAGCGTCTGGGTTTTCGGTGGTAAGAAGTTTGTCGCCATAAAATATTGAGTTAGCGCCTGCAAAAAAGCACATTGACTGCATTTGCTCGTTCATGGCGTTACGCCCTGCCGATAAACGCACATAGCTATGTGGCATCATAATACGGGCTGTTGCAATGGTACGCACAAATTCAAAGTGATCTAAATCGTCTATGTTTTCAAGCGGTGTGCCTTTAACTTTTACAAGCATATTAATAGGCACGCTTTCTGGCTGTTGTGGCAAGTTAGCGAGCTGCATAAGTAGCCCGTAGCGGTCACTTGCTTGCTCGCCCATACCAACAATACCGCCCGAACATACTTTCATACCGGCATCGCGTACGTGATCAATGGTGTTTAATCTATCTTGAAAAGTGCGGGTTGATATAATTTGCTCGTAATATTCAGGTGATGTATCGAGGTTGTGATTGTAGTAATCAAGCCCTGCGTCTCTAAGTTCATGGGCTTTTTCGTTTGTGAGTTTACCCAGTGTCATACAGGTTTCAAGGCCTAGCTCTTTTACTTCTTTAACCATTTGCGAAATGTATGGCATGTCTCTGTCTTTTGGATCTGACCATGCTGCGCCCATACAAAAACGCGTTGCGCCTTTTTGTTTTGCTAGGCGTGCTTGCTCTACTACTTTTTCTACTTCTATTAAGCGTTCGCGCTCTAAATCAGTACGGTAGTGCCCCGACTGCGGGCAATATTTACAATCTTCTGGGCAAGCGCCTGTTTTAATTGATAACAACGTAGAAATTTGCACTTCATTAGGGTTAAAGTTAGCACGGTGAACCGATGCGGCTTTAAAAAGTAAATCGTTAAATGGCATTTCAAATAATGCTTTAACTTCAGCGTGGGTCCAATCGTGACGAACAGGTGCAAGTTCCATAATACTCTCTTATTTTTTCTCAACGGTGATATTGGCTTAGTCTACGAGTTGAAGTAACATTGTCAACGAAGCCCATCAAGTTAAAGTTTACATATGATTAAAAATAATACGATTGACCTTGATTTTGATCGTGAGCACATTTGGCATCCATATACATCTATGACTAAGCCAATTCCGGTATACCCTGTTACACATGCAAATCACAACATTATTCACCTCGAAACTGGCGAGCAATTAATCGATGGCATGGCCTCGTGGTGGAGCGCAATACATGGCTATAATCACCCTGTTATAAATAACGCCATGATTGAGCAAATTAATAATATGAGCCACATTATGTTTGGCGGAATTACGCATAACAGCGCGGTAGAGCTGTGCAAAAAAATAGTAAATATAACGCCGCCTAGTTTAACTAAAGTGTTTTTAGCCGACAGCGGATCGGTAAGTGTTGAAGTAGCAATAAAAATGGCGCTGCAGTATTGGTTAAGCCAAGGTATTACAACAAAACAAAAATTAATGACGCCTTACAAGGGCTACCATGGCGACACCTTTGCAGCCATGAGCGTATGCGATCCCGTTAACTCAATGCATAGTTTATATTCAGGCTTTTTACCTGAACACATTTTTGTACCTGCACCGGTTAGTCAATTTAGGGGCGAGTTTAACAAAGCTGAAGCCAAAGAGCTTGAAGAATACTTTAAAGCAAATCACAGCCAAGTTGCCGCCTTCATAATTGAGCCTATTGTACAAAACGCGGGTGGGATGAACTTTTATCACCCTGATTATTTAGCCTGGGTGCGTAAGTTATGTACGCAATATAACGTATTGCTAATTTGCGACGAAATTGCCACAGGCTTTGGCCGTACAGGTAAATTATTTGCTGTAGAGCACGCCAATATAGAGCCCGATATAATGTGTATTGGTAAAGCATTAACTGGCGGCTCAATGACGCTATCGGCCACTATCACTAGCAATAAAATAGCCATTGGCATAAGCGAAGGTGAAGCAGGTGTTTTAATGCACGGCCCCACTTTTATGGGCAACCCGCTTGCCTGTGCTGCGGCCTGCGCAAGTATTGATTTATTACTTGAGCAAAACTGGCAACATCGAATAAAGCAAATAAACACCCAGCTACAACAACTTAATAAATGCAGTGAACTAGATGCGGTTGCCAATGTGCGTACCTTAGGTGCAATAGGCGTTGTTGAACTAAACGAGGCTGCTGGCAATGTTGATGTTGCTAAAATTCAGGCTTATTTTGTAGAGCAAGGTGTATGGATACGTCCATTCGGTAAACTAATTTACCTTATGCCACCGTATATAAGTGACGATGCAAGTATAAAAACACTGTGTGATGCCATTTATAATGCCATTAAAGGCAAGCATTACGCTTAATAGTCGGTCTCAATAACTAATCCTAATACAGGTTATAGCGCTATTTACTGTAACCTACCGCTACATTTAGTGTTTTTATCTATTAAGCGAGTTTGTGGTTATTGATCTCGTTAACTATTAGCTATATGATAATGTCTATCATTTACAATTACCTTTTTGGACTTCTTTGCTATGAAATTACTATTTAAACCAGCCAAAACTTTAGGTGCAAGCCTTTTACTAGCCTCGGCGTTTATGGCTCAACCAGTATTAGCTAACGGCCCTATTGGCGAGCATGTTAATCATCTTCAAGCTAACCTTAAAAGTTACGCAGAAGAAGTAGAATGGATGGTAGGCAAAGTTGATACCATGGTAAGCGACTACGACACTAAAGGCGCAAAAGCTGTAAAAACTGATGATTTAATTGAATACTGGGAGTCAGTTAAGTTTCACAGCGCAATAGAAACTAACTTCGTACCGGTATACGCTTCTATTTGGCAGGGTCTTTATGGCGTAAAAATGGCCATTGATAATAAACAGCCTGCTGAGGAAGTTCGTAAACAACAAAAAGCGATGAACATAGCCTTGTGGCAAGGCCTTGGGGCTGTTAAGCTTGCTGCAAAATTCCAGCAAAAAGGCTTGTTAGACACTGTAAAAGCAACCGCTACAAAAGAAATGACACAAAGTGCCACAATTGATGAAATTAAGCACAAATTAGACCGTGTAGTAGCTAAATTTGCTGAGCGTTTACAAGACGAAGCAACTGAAATTGTTCACGATACTTACCTACACCTGTTTGAAGGCGTTGAAGGTACACTTATTGAGCAAGACGCTAACCTAGTTGAAGTGCTGGAAAAAGACTTTAACGTAACACTGCCACTAGCAATTAAAAACAGCAAAAGCGTAGATGAAGTACGCGATGTGATCAGTGATATGCAAACAAAATTAGACCGTGCTAAGGTTTTAATAGAAAAAGCCGAAAAAGCCCGTAAGGATGTATTTTAAGTGAAGCGTAGGACCTTTATTCAAGGCCTAGCTGCGTTAGGGGTGGTTGGCTCATTGCCACTGCCTCTTTCTCGTGCGCTAGCCGCTGATATAGCAAACCCAGTTTCTGTTGATGATTTACCAAAGCTTAAAGGCGAGTTAACCCTTTATTTAGGCCGAGGCGAAGGTGGTTTGTATGAAAACGTATTGCAAGCAATCCAGAAAAAAAATCCAGACTTTAAACTCGGTATACGCCGAGGTCCTACTGCTGCTTTAGCAAATACGATTGTTGCAGAAGCTAAAGCCGGCGTTCGCCGCGCTGATTTATTTTGGGCGGTTGATTCAGGCGCGATTGGTTTAGTAACCGATGCAGGCCTTGCACAACCTATCCCAGGTGATTTATCTGCTCAGTTACAACCACAATTTAGATATAAAGAGTGGGCTCCAGTAACTGGCCGTATTCGTACATTGCCATATAACACGTCGCGTTTGACCAAAGATCAAATTCCAACAAGTATTATGGAAATTGCCGACAGCGATTTAAGTATTGGCTGGGCGCCCGCCTACGCTTCTTTTCAATCGTTTGTAACCGCAATGCGAATTTTAGAAGGCGACGACAAAACTGCTAAGTGGCTTAAAAAGATAAAAAAACGTGCTAAAACATACGCTGGAGAATTAGGTGTTGTTATGGGCGTTGAACGCGGTGAAGTTGATATTGGTTTTGCTAATCATTATTACACATTGCGTTTAAAATCAGGCAAGCCTGATGCTAAGCTTGATTTAGCATTTACACAAAATGATGCTGGCTGTTTAGTTAATGCATCGGGTGTATTAGCGCTTAACGACGATCCGCTTGCTACTAACTTTATGCGTTACTTACTAAGTAAAGAAGTACAAGGTTACTTAGCCAGTGAAGCGTACGAAATTCCGTTAGTAAATGGTATTACCCAACCTGAGGGTCTACCATCACTTGCTAATATTTCTCCACCTAAAGTAGATTTAACACAGCTTGCTGATTTACGCCCTACTATAGATTTGATGCGTAGCAGCGGCGTATTGTAATGAGAATACCTGCCTCTTATCCAATGGCGCTGCTTGCAGCGCTTGTTGCGCTTACCCCTGTTTATGTATTAATAGTGCTTGCAAGCGATGCAAGCTCAGTGTTTGACACCCACAATCTTCAAATTTTAGGTAACACGTTATCGTTAATGGGTTTAACGGTACTCGGATCTATTTTAATTGGTGTGCCACTGGCGTTTATTAGCGCGTATGTGCATTTGCCATTTAAAAAACTCTGGCTGGTTGTATTTGCAGCGCCGCTGGCAATCCCCAGTTATATTGGCGCGTTTACACTTTATGCTGCTTTTGGCCCCGGTGGCGAAATAAACACCTTAACAGGAATAGAAACACCATCAATGTATGGCCTAACAGGCGCTGCAATTGTGATGACGCTTTATACTTTCCCGTTTGTAATGATGACAACTCGCTCATCCCTACTAAGCCTTGATGCAAGCATGGTTAATGCCGCGCGTACGCTGGGTATGTCGATGACGCAAAGTATATTTAAAGTTATATTACCGCGCGTAGTTAACGGTATTGCAGCAGGCTCTTTGTTAGTAGCGCTTTATACGTTATCAGACTTTGGCACGCCCGCAATGATGCGCTTAGATACGTTTACCCGCGTAATTTACGTTGAATACAACGCTTTTGCGTTAGGGCGCGCAGCCATGCTTTCGCTTCAACTGATGGTTATTGTTGGCTTTTTACTTTTAGTTGAATCACAAATAAAAACAGCCCCTGAGCGCCAAGGTCGTCCGTTAATTTTATTCCCAAGCAAATTACAATTAAGTGCAATGTTTGTTACGTTTGCACCTGTTTTGCTACTCGCTATTGGCTTGCCTTTGGCTATATTTTCGCTTTGGTTAGCTCGTGATGGTTTTAGCTCATTTGATTTTAATATTGCGTGGAACTCTACGTATGCATCGGGTATTGCGGCAATTGTAGCCGTTATCGTTGCGATCCCCGTTGCGCATGCCGCACTGAGTGGAAAAGCGGGTCGTATAATGGAGCGTGTTACTTACTTTGGTTTTGGTATTCCGGGTATAGTAATGGGCACAGCGCTTGTTTACGGTGGTTTGCAGTTACCGTTTTTATATCAAACACTGGGATTGCTTATTATTGCTTATATGCTGCGATTTTTACCACTTGCTGTGGGCTCTGTTAGAACAAGCACCGAACACTTAGATCCAAGCTTAGTAAAGTCTGCGCGCGTATTAGGGGCAAGCCCACGTGAAGTATTTACTCGTATAACACTGCCTTTAACTATGCGCGGTATTATTGCCGGTGCAGCACTGGTGTTTTTAGAGTCAATGCGCGAACTCGAAGCCACACTACTACTTGGCCCAACAGGGTTTGAAACCCTCTCTACATATTTATGGCGTGTATACGAAGCGGGCTATTTTGGTCGCGCTGCTATTCCTGGATTATTGTTAGTAGTGATATCTGCCTGCGGGTTAGCTATTATGATGTCTGGCGAAAAACGCAACCAGTTTGAACATTAAGGATTTAAGAAACAATGCTATCTGTAAGTCAGTTGTCTATAGATTATGGCAGTAACCGCGTAGTAAGCGATTTAAACTTATCGCTGGGTGAAAACGAAATCCTTATGCTTGTAGGGCCAACAGGTTGTGGTAAAAGTACAATTTTACAAGCCCTTGCTGGCCTTATACCTATTAGCGAAGGCGAAATAAACACAGGTAAATGGCGCGCTACACCCAAATTAACAATACCTCCTGAAAAACGCAGTGTAGGTATGGTTTTTCAAGATTTTGCGTTATTTCCGCACTTAACCGTACAGCAAAACATTTGCTTTAGATTAAAAGATACAGCCCCTGCTGAGTATTGGATAAACCTACTTGGACTGAGCGATTTTAGAGATAAAAAACCAGCAACGCTTTCTGGCGGACAAAAGCAACGTGTTGCACTTGCGCGCACCCTTGCCCACCAACCTGATTTTGTATTGCTTGATGAGCCGCTTTCAAACTTAGATGCCGCCCTTAAAGACATGCTTCGTTGGGATATTAGAAACGCACTTAAAGCAGCTGGCGTACCGGCGATTTGGGTAACACACGACCAAGAAGAAGCACTCTCAGTTGGCGATCGTGTTGGTGTGCTTAAAGGCGGTAAAATTCAGCAAATCGATACACCCGAGCGCTGCTTTAGTACCCCAAATAATCGCTTTGTGGCACGCTTTTTAGGTGAAGCCAGCTTTATTGCAGGCAACTTTGAGAACGGACAAGCCACTACTTCAATTGGTAATGCTCCTGCTCATGGCGTTGACTGTGAAAGTGGCGACGTTGATGTACTACTTCGACCAGACGATGTATTACTCGTTCAAAGCAGTGTTGGCAATAACGGCGAAGTTATTTGGGTACGTTTTGAAGGTGGCAGCCGCTTGTGCGCTGTAAAACTTGCGTGCTCTACGGTTGTAACTAGCCGAGTAAGCCATGAAGTTGTGGTAAACCCTGGCGACGAAGTACATGTTTCATTAAGCACATCGCACCCATTAGCGGTTTATAAACAAAAAGCTTAACTACTTTTTTATTTACATAAACCAAAAAGCCCATATATATGGGCTTTTTAATAGGTATTACTATGTATGTTACTAACTAAACTCGAAGCACTACCACTCAAACATGTAGGCCATTTTGCTTATTGTTTTAAGCGGGACATTATGCGAGTTACGTTTAGCATATAAGTGCTGCATTGATTTGTCTTTCACTTCACCCACTATCACTTCTTTTACTTGATAACCTAAAGCAACAGCAGCTTGAGTGTAAGCTATAAATTCCCACTTTTTAATATTGGTGTTATCTACAATTACCAATGGCATACCTTGAGCAAGTGCATTTATAAAGCGCGCTAAATTTAAATTATGAAATTGCGACAATTTAAATTTATCGAAATGATATTCGCCCTGCTCATTAATAAAGTAATCATCAGTTGAGCAGATTAGGTATTGGCTTTCGTCAACTCCACCTAATTCGTCAGCAAGGCTTTGCGCGTAGTAAGACTTACCGCTTCCTGGTAGTCCTCGTAAAATAAAAACTTGTTTCATAGCATCGATTTTTTAAGTGTGAATAAATATTAATTTGATTTGTTTGTTAATAATGCCACAAAATCATTAAATTTAAGAGCAACAAATCATAATAGTGGCAATTAAACTCTAAAAACTGTTTAAAAATAAACCGCATGCATAAAAACTTTTAAAGAGTTGCCCACAATAGTTTTTTTATTCAACTTTACTAGGTAAGATACAGGGTTCAAGTGCAGCGCCGTTTATGTGCAATTTATGCCCGAGTGCTGCGCACAGTTAAAATAAAATAGTTAGGCAACTTATATCATTGGAGTGAAGATGAGCCATTTAGCGATTTCAGAGCTATTAAAAGGCAATGTTGCGGTAGACAGCCAAGTAACAATTAAGGGCTGGATCCGTACTCGCCGCGATTCAAAAGCAGGAATTTCATTTTTAGCCGTTCATGACGGTTCGTGTTTTGATCCTATTCAAGCGGTAGTTCCTAATTCACTGAATAATTATGATGAAGTTACTAGCTTAACAGCCGGTTGTTCTGTGTCGGTTACTGGTGTTTTAGTACAATCTGCTGGTCAAGGTCAATCTTACGAAATTCAAGCTAATACAGTGACTGTATTAGGTTGGGTAGAAAACCCAGATTCATACCCAATGTCGGCAAAGCGCCACAGCATTGAGTACTTACGTGAGCACGCTCACCTTCGCCCTCGTACAAATATGATTGGCGCGGTAACTCGTGTACGTAACTGTTTAGCACAAGCTATTCACCGTTTTTACCACGAGCAAGGCTTTTACTGGATCAGCACGCCAATTATTACGGCAAGTGACTGTGAAGGTGCTGGCGAAATGTTCCGTGTATCTACGCTTGATATGCAAAACTTACCGCTTACAGACAAAGGCGAAGTTGATTACAGCGAAGATTTCTTCGGTAAAGAAGCATTCCTTACTGTATCTGGCCAGTTAAATGGCGAAACTTACGCTTCTGCAATGTCAAAAATTTACACGTTTGGCCCAACATTCCGTGCAGAGAATTCAAATACATCACGCCACCTTGCAGAATTTTGGATGGTAGAGCCTGAAGTTGCGTTTGCTGATTTAGAAGACATCGCAAAACTTGCTGAAAATATGCTTAAGTATGTGTTTAAAGCCGTACTTGAAGAGCGCCGTGATGACATGGAATTTTTTGCACAACGTGTAGAAAAAACCGCAATTACGCGTTTGGAAGAATTTGTAGAAAAAGACTTCGCGCAGGTAAATTACACTGAAGCAGTAGAGATCCTTAAAAACTGTGGTAAAAAGTTTGAGTACGCTGTTGAATGGGGTGTAGATTTACAGTCTGAGCACGAGCGTTACTTAGCTGAAGAGCACTTTAAAGCACCGGTAGTTATTAAAAACTACCCACGTGACATTAAAGCATTCTACATGCGCCAAAACGAAGACGGTAAGACCGTTGCCGCAATGGACATTGTAGCACCAGGTATTGGTGAGATCATTGGTGGTTCACAACGTGAAGAACGCCTTGATGTACTTGATGCACGCTTAGAAGAAATGGGCTTAAACAAAGAAGATTACAGCTGGTACCGCGATCTACGTAAATACGGTAGCGTGCCGCACTCAGGCTTTGGTTTAGGCTTTGAACGCTTAGTTGCTTATGTAACAGGTATGGGCAACGTACGTGACGTTATTGCCTTCCCTCGTACTAAAGGCAGCGCAACTTACTAATACTAAGTTAGCCGTTTATAAATACTAAAAACCAGCCAATTGGCTGGTTTTTTTGTGTCTTTGATTTACCGAATAAAAAAGCCGCAGCACTCAAAGAGCACCACGGCTTTCAACCAGAATAAATTTTGCTTAATTAAGCGCTATAAAGCACTCTCTAACTGTGGCAGTACTTCAAATAAGTCAGCCACTAACCCGTAATCTGCAACTTGAAAAATAGGTGCGTCAGGGTCTTTATTAATCGCGACAATTACTTTTGAGTCTTTCATACCGGCTAAATGCTGAATAGCACCGCTAATCCCTACTGCAATGTATAAATTAGGCGCTACAATTTTACCTGTTTGCCCTACTTGCATATCGTTAGGTACAAAGCCTGCGTCAACTGCTGCGCGCGACGCACCAATGGCTGCTCCCAATTTGTCGGCAATACCATTAAGTAGTGCAAAGTTTTCACCGTTTTGCATACCGCGACCACCCGATATAACCACAGTGGCAGCCGTAAGTTCAGGTCGTTCAGACTCTGTTTGTTCAACACTTACAAAGCTACTTAATTGCGAATCAGACACTGTATCAATGCTTGTTATAGCAGCAGCTGATTGCTCGCCTTGTAAATCAAAGCTACTTGCACGCACGGTAATTACTTTTTTGCTATCGAGTGACTTAACCGTTGCGATTGCATTACCTGCATAAATAGGACGTTTAAATGTGTCTGCGTCCACTACTGCGATAATTTCAGAAATTTGCGCAACATCTAATAACGCAGCAACACGTGGCATAAAGTTTTTGCCCGTTGTAGTGGCACTTGCAACAATATGGCTGTAGCTGTAGCTGTCGCTAAGCGATAAAACTAAATCAGTCATGCTCTCAGCTAACTGATGCTCATACACGCTGTTATCGGCAACTAAAACATTAGCTACGCCATCAATGCTAGCAACTTGTGAGCTCATTGCACTTAAGCTGTTGCCGGCAATAAGTACATCAACAGGAAAACCCATTTTTAGTGCGGCGTTAATTGTTTTTGAGGTTTCTGGTTTTAAGGCACCGTTGTCGTGCTCTGCAATTACGAGTGTTTTCATTTAAATCACCTTTGCCTCTGTTTTTAATTTTTCTACAAGCTGTGCTACGTCTTCAACAATAATTCCTGCGGTGCGTTTAGCTGGCTCTTCTACACTTACTAATTGAATGCGCGGTGTTAAATCAACACCAAGCGAATCAGCAGCTATTACTTCAAGCGGCTTACGTTTGGCTTTCATAATATTTGGTAGTGATGCATAACGGGGCTCGTTTAAGCGTAAATCAGTTGTAACAACCGCTGGTAAGTTAAGTGCTACCGTTTGCAGGCCGCCATCAACTTCACGGGTTACGTTTACTTTGCCATTTTCAATAACAACCTTTGATGCAAACGTACCTTGGCCACGTTTAGTTAAAGCCGCTAACATTTGACCTGTTTGGTTGTTATCGGAGTCAATTGACTGTTTACCCAAAATAACCAGCTCTGGTGCTTCTTGTTCTACAATTTTGGCAAGAAGTTTTGCAATATGAAGTGACTCGAGCTTTTCATCGGTTTCGATGTGAATGGCTTTGTCGGCGCCAAGTGCTAATGCAGTGCGTAATTGCTCTTGCGATGCTTTTGGACCAATAGTAACAGCAATAACTTCGCTTGCCGTACCTGCTTCTTTAAGGCGGATTGCTTCTTCTATGGCAATTTCACAAAACGGATTCATTGCCATTTTTACGTTAGTTAAATCAACGTCGCTTTTATCACTTTTAACGCGTGCTTTTACGTTGTAATCAATCACTCTTTTTATTGGTACGAGAACTTTCATAGGAACTCCATAATTATTTAAACCTACAAGGTAACGTGCACGTCAACCTATTTATTTTATGAAATTAGACTACTTCCTGTTGACGTAAACGTCAACCTAAAATAACCTTTAACTATTCACAGTCTGTAACGTTTAATTTGCAAGGTTAGTAATAGGCTGTACACCTTATTTAAATGTGTAGTAAACATTCAAATAAGTCCGTCATAGATAAAGAGGTTATTATGGTCGAACGTGAAACCATGGAATTTGATGTAGTTATTGTTGGTGCAGGCCCTGCAGGGCTTTCAAGTGCAATTAAACTCGCGCAATTAGCACAAGAAAAACAACAAGAGTGCATGATCTGCGTCGTCGAAAAAGGGTCTGAAGTGGGTGCACATGTACTCTCTGGCGCGGTTTTTGAAACCAAAGCTTTGGATGAACTACTACCAAATTGGCAAGAGCTTGGTGCACCGGTTACAACCAAAGTAACTAACGATGAAATTTATTGGTTTAATAATGAGCAAAAAGCGACATCAATCCCCCACTTTGCTACGCCAAAAACATTTCATAATTACGGTAACTACATTGTATCTATGGGTAATGTATGTCGATGGCTTGCTGAGCAAGCTGAAAGCTTAGGCGTAGAGATTTTTCCAGGATTTAGCGCACACTCTTTAATAATTGAAGATAAAGCAGTAAAAGGCATTCTTACTGGCGATATGGGTGTCGACAAAGACGGTAATGAAAAAGACGGTTACATGCCTGGCATGGAGCTTCGTGCAAAATACACTATATTTGCAGAAGGCTGCCGAGGTCATTTAGGTAAGCAGCTAATTAATGAGTTTGCACTTGATGCAGATTCATCGCCACAGCATTACGGTTTAGGCTTTAAAGAAATTTGGCAAATTGATGAAAGTAAGCATGAGCTTGGCAAAGTTGTTCATGGTACGGGTTGGCCACTTAGCGGCGATACTAACGGTGGTGCATTTATGTATCACAGTGAAAACAACCAAGTTGTTGTGGGTTTAATTGTTGATTTAAATTACTCAAACCCATATTTAAGCCCGTTCGATGAGTTTCAGCGAATGAAGCACCATCCAGTATTTAAAAACGTACTTGAAGGCGCTGAACGTGTTGCTTACGGTGCGCGTGCTATTGCTAAGGGCGGTTTGCATTCATTACCAAAAATGCATTTTGCAGGTGGCTTACTTGTAGGGTGCGATGCAGGCACACTTAATTTTGCAAAAATTAAAGGTAATCACACTGCAATGAAATCGGGAATGGTTGCCGCTGAAGTTATTTTTGAAGCATTGCAAAATGAGTTGGCAAATACCGATTTAACTCATTATCAAACTGCGTTTGAGCAATCGTGGGCATATAAAGAGTTATATCAATCTCGTAACTTTGGCCCTGCAATGCACAAACTCGGTAAGTTTATAGGGGGTGCGTATAACACGCTTGATCAAAACATTTTTAATGGTGGTTTGCCCTTTACGTTTAAAGATAATACGCCCGATCATTCAACCCTTGTTGATGCTAACGCCGCTGACAAAATAGCGTACCCAAAGCCAGATGGACACCTTAGCTTTGATAAACTCTCAAGTGTGTTTTTATCAAATACTAACCACGAAGAATCACAGCCTTGTCATCTAAAGCTCAAAGATGCGTCAATTCCTATTAACGTAAACCTAGTTAAATTTGATGAACCCGCACAACGTTATTGCCCAGCAGGCGTTTACGAAGTACAAGAAATAGCAGGCAATAAAGAGTTTGTTATTAACGCCCAAAACTGTGTGCACTGTAAAACCTGCGATATTAAAGACCCAAGCCAAAACATTACCTGGGTAACCCCAGAAGGTGCTGGTGGGCCAAACTACCCTAATATGTAACTAAATTATGCGTTATATACACATATAATCACTTTTTTTACATATAAATTATAAACATATCCTAAATTGCAGGGGCTTCGGCCCCTTTTTTACGTTATGCTAATAGTAGTTTTAATAATAAGAGTGTTATCTATGCCGTCGTCAAAAGTTGTTTTTCGTTTTTTAGCAGAGCCTACCGATGTTAATTTTGGTGGTAAAGTTCATGGTGGGGCCGTCATGAAATGGATTGACCAAGCAGGCTATGCATGTGCTGCGGGTTGGAGTGGTCACTACTGCGTAACGGTTTCGGTTGCGGGTGTTAAATTTAGACGCCCAATTCTAGTAGGTCAAATAGTCGAAGTAGAAGCTAAAATTGCCCATACGGGTAGAAGTAGCATGCAAATATTTATACAAGTACGTTGTGGCGATCCTAAAACACAAAATATGGTTGAAACAAATCATTGTGTTATCAGCTTTATTGCAATGGATGAAACGGGCTACCCAATAGAAGTGCCTTCGTTTAAAGCTGTAACAGAAGAAGATATTAAATTAGAAAATTACGCTATAAAAATGAAAGAAATAGCAATTGAAACAGAAAACTTGCTTCATACAGTGTAATTACTAGTTTAAATAAAGTCAGGCTATGTAAAAAACTCATTATACTTTGTAAAACATACAACTTATTTTAGAGTACTCAATTACACAAAAGTTCACTTTGATTATAAAACACGCTAAACGCCGTAAAAACCAATACAAAAGAATTAATTAAGGCGTGTTTTTAATTCATTTTAATATTGGCACGCTCGCTGCAAGTAGATAATTGAAGTTTGATTAATGAAATCAAGCATTTGATTATTTTTTGTAAAGGAGCTATTCAATGATTAAAACACTTTCTCTTTCAGCTATTGCACTAGCAACACTGGGTTTTAACTCTGCAGCACACGCTGACATTTCTGATTTCGATTCTCCACGTATTTATACTGGTATCGGTTACGGTCAATATTCTTTTGAATTTGAAGACAGTGACAACGACACTGACTTTGACGACGATGCACAAATGCTTAAGGGTTACGTTGGTGCACAATTTAACGAGTACTTAAGCTTAGAGCTTGCTTATCAAAACTTTGATGAAGTAAGTGATATAGACAGCAAAGCTGAAATTGATGGCGTATCGCTTGCCGCACGTTTGGGCTACCCTATAACAGAAAGCTTTTCTGTGTATGCAAAAGGCGGTTGGCTTGAATGGGATGCAGATTACACACAAGATTTACCAGTAGGTGGCGTATCAGCGTCTACAGATGGTGGTGATGCATTTTATGGTGCGGGTATTGAATACGCGCTTACAACAAATGTACAATTTCGTTTAGAGTATGAGCGTTATAAACTTGATGACGATATTGACCCAGATATGGATGTAGCGTCTGTATCAGTTCAATACATGTTTTAATTAGTCTTTAGCATGTATAAAAGGTAAGCCCAAGGGCTTACCTTTTTTGTTTTAGGCTCTTTTTAAATATATCAATATAAACCAATCAGTCTAATAAAAACTTTAAACCGTTTGGTCTATAATGCCAAGTGCATTAAATAATTGTTCTATTGTAGCACTAAGAAAATAGCGCAATAACAAGGCAAAATTATAATATATAGTTGTTATCACAAATTGCTCCCTGCATTGCTCTACCTCCTGCATCCATGCAGTCAACTGTGAATAATTCTTAACAAAGTAAGTGCGCTATTTAATGCAGTAGAATAATCATATTTTTAATAAAATTGGTATACGCAATAAACTTGCTTACATTAATGCCATAAATGCTAAATGCGGGTAGAATAGCGCTCTATTTTATTTGTACCCGAGTACTATGAGCGATTACACCATTTCGGCTATTGGCCACATTCAATCTCCTTATAAACAAAAGTTTGCTATACCTAGGCAACCACGTTTAGTGCCACAAGCTAAAGCAAAGCTTATATTTGCCCCCGATTTTAATCGCGAAGAGTTTGTACGTGGTTTAGATGAATTTACTCATATTTGGTTGTTATTTCGTTTTCATGAAACGGCTGATAAAGGTTATTCTGCTATGGTGCGCCCGCCTCGTTTGGGTGGCAATGAGCGAAAAGGTGTATTTGCGACCCGTGCTACATTCAGACCAAACGCAATTGGAATGAGCGCCGTAAAACTTGAAGGTATTGAATATAAAAACGGACAACTTAGCTTATTACTCGCTGGTATTGATTTACTTGATGGCACACCGATTATTGACATAAAACCGTATTTGCCGTATTCAGACTCTATGCCGGATGCAAGTGCTGGTTTTGCTGACACGCGCCCTGAAACACAAATGACGGTTGAATTTAGCCCTCAGGCAATTGAGTTTGTTAATGCCCAAACACAATACCCAGACTTACATGATTTTATAGCCAATGTTTTAAAACAAGATCCTCGCCCTGCTTATAAAAAACAAAAAGAAGAAATGCAAAGCTACGGGATGACTCTCTATGACTTTAATATTCGCTGGCAGGTTAATGATGCACATAACTTAGTAACAAGCATAGAAAAAAACTAAATAACTCACTTAGCGCTTTAGTGTAAAAGCATCCGCTGGTAAACTTAAGCTCTATTAAAAGAATATAATTACTCTATTTCGGAAAAAACATGCGTACAAGCCAATATATACTCGCAACACTTAAAGAAACGCCATCAGATGCTGAAATCGTATCGCATCAGTTAATGCTTAGAGCCGGTATGATCCGTCGCGTCGCTTCGGGTTTATACACTTGGTTACCCTCTGGTTTACGCGTGCTACGTAAAGTAGAAAACATTGTACGTGAAGAGATGGACAAAGCGGGTGCAATTGAAATGCTAATGCCTGTTATTCAACCTGCTGATTTGTGGGAAGAGTCTGGCCGTTGGAATGAATTTGGTCCTGAGCTTATGCGCTTTACAGACCGTCATAACCGTACATTTGCACTTGGCCCAACACACGAAGAAGTAATAACTGATTTCGTACGTAAAGAAATAAGCAGCTACAAGCAATTACCAGTTACTTTATACCAAGTACAAACTAAAGTACGCGACGAACGTCGTCCTCGTTTTGGTGTAATGCGTGCTCGTGAATTTACAATGAAAGATGCCTACTCTTTTCACTTAAGTGAAGAGTGTTTAGATGCGACTTATCAAGCGATGCACAAAGCATATTGTAATATTTTTGAGCGTTTAGGCCTTGATTACCGCCCTGTTATAGCCGATACAGGCTCTATTGGTGGTAGCGTATCGCACGAGTTTCATGTACTTGCTGAGTCGGGCGAAGATGCAATTGCATTTAGTGATGGCAGTGATTACGCCGCTAATATTGAAAAAGCAGAAGCACTGGCACCAAGCGAGCCTCGCCCTGAAGCATCAAAAGAGCTTAAAGCGTTTCCAACTCCTGACGCTAAAACGATTAACGAGCTTAAAAAACACTACGGTGTTAAGCCACATCGAGGTGTTAAAACGTTAATTGTTTATGGTACGCCTGATGAAAACGAAGTACGCGGTTTAGTAGCCTTAGTACTGCGTGGCGATCACGAATTAAATGAACTAAAAGCTGAAAAGCACCCATTAGTAGACTCTCCGCTTGAAATGGCAACAGAGACAGATATTGTTGCTGCTATTGGCGCAAAACCTGGCTCATTAGGCCCTGTCGGCTTATCTATGCCTATTATTGTTGATAGAGCAGCTAACATACTTGCTGATTTTGTTGCCGGTGCAAATAAAGACGATGAGCATTACAGCGGTATTAACTGGGATCGTGACGTAACTGATTACGAAGTTGCTGATATTCGTAATATTGTTGAAGGCGATATGAGCCCATGTGGCCAAGGCGTTTTACAAATTAAACGTGGTATTGAGGTAGGTCATATTTTCCAACTTGGCACTAAATACTCAGAAGCGATGAAAGCGGGTGTATTAAACGAAGGTGGTAAAAACCAAACCATGACTATGGGTTGTTACGGTATTGGTGTTTCACGTATTGTTGCTGCTGCTATTGAGCAGAACAACGATCAATACGGGATCATTTGGCCAAAATCAATCGCGCCATTCGATTTAGCAATTGTTCCAATGAACATGCACAAATCGCATCGTATTCCTGATATTGCAAATAACCTTTACCAAGGTTTAAAAGATGCTGGTCTTGATGTGTTATTTGATGACCGTAAAGAGCGCCCTGGTGTTATGTTTAACGATATGGAACTCATTGGTGTGCCATTTACGCTAGTAATTGGTGAGCGTAACCTTGACGAAAACAAAGTTGAGCTTAAAAACCGCCGTACAGGTGAAAAGCTAATGATTGATATCGATACAGCAATTGATGCAATTAAAGCAGCCGTTAAAGGTTAAGCTAAAAATACTTATAAGTAATTTTAAAACCGCTTTTTAAAAGCGGTTTTTTTATACCTAAATTTTATGTGTGTTATTTGGCTTTAGTATTACTGTCGTATAATTGTCATTTTTATTCCCTAAAGTATTTAACCTGATGTAATGGTCTCCTCCCTATACGGCATCTATGTGCCATGATTAAAGTGGTTACAATAATCAAAGGGAGA
>NZ_JADYWQ010000015.1:0-114227 GCF_015864725.1 Pseudoalteromonas sp. NSLLW24
TATATATGACAGCAAACCTGTCCCTGCTATCGTTGAATGACACCTTGCAATACTGGAGGAGACCATATATGAACTCTGGATAATAAATCTATCTCGAGCAGCTATTTTCAGCGCTAACTGCGTTGAATTTACTTGCAATAGGCTCGCTATTGACGCGTAAATTCGCCTTGTTTTCACTGAAAATCTCTGGCTAGAGAAAATAAATTTAAATATCACCATGATTCAATACCTTAGTAAATCTCTTAACCAAAGTTCTGGTTATTTAACTATTACACTCGATACTTTAGGGAATGAAAATGAGTAATGGCGCAAACACTAAGAAGCAACACTACCCTGCTATTTGGATATCTGATGTTCATTTAGGTTACAAAGACTGTAAAGCAGATTACTTACTCGATTTTTTAAACTCGGTAGAATCCGACACACTTTATTTAGTGGGTGATATTATTGATTTATGGTCAATGAAACGTCAGTTTTATTGGCACCCTTCGCATTATCAAGTATTAAACTCTATACAAAAAAAAGCAGCTAGCGGTACACGCGTCATTTATATTCCCGGTAATCATGACGAAACGTTTAGAAACTATATAAATCAAACGTTATTTGGTATTGAAATCCACCAGCAGTTTATTCACACCACTAAAGCTAATAAACGTTTTTTACTCGTACACGGTGATGATTTTGATTCCGCGACACGCTATAACAAACTTATTAGTATCGCGGGTGATGCAGGGTACGACTTTTTATTATTTTTAAACCGCTGGACCAATCGTATTCGAAAGCTATTTGGTGGTAATTACTACTCGCTTGCATCATGGATAAAAGCTCGCGTACACAAAGCACGTGAAGCGATTAAAGCCTTCGAAGATGCCGCAATTCATGAAGCTAAAAAACAAAACGTAGACGGTATTATTTGTGGACACATTCATCATCCCAAAATAAAAGTAGATGACGGAATTATGTATTGTAACGATGGGGACTGGATTGAGAGTTGTACGGCGCTGGTAGAGCAGCAAGATGGAAAAATTGAATTACTACATTGGTCAGACACACAAACCGTACTCGATAGCGCCGACATAACAAAGTTAAATATATCAACGGATGCTAAACCAAAAGAATCAGCTGCATAAGCAGCTGATTCTCATTTAATCACGATTAACTTAGCCAGGTGATTAACTTATCTTTCAGCGTTCTTGGCTTGATTGGTTTAGTAATATAGTCGTTCATGCCTGCAGTTAAACAACGTTCTCTATCACCTTCCATCGCGCTTGCTGTCATAGCAATAATAGGTATGTAAGTGTAGTCTACCCCGGCCTTACTATTTCTGATTTCACTTGTTGTATCGTAGCCATTTAAATTAGGCATTTGGCAATCCATTAAAATAACATCAAAAGCTTGCTCTGTGTTTTCTCTCAATGCTTCTAATGCTTCTACACCGTCTGATGCACAGGTGATTTTTACTTTAGTGCGTTTTAAAATCGCCTTAGCAACTTCAATATTAATCATATTATCGTCTACTAATAATATATGATAAGCAGATAAGTCAGGCTCTACTTGTTCTTCTGTTAAGCCTTTTGGTGGCGCTATAATACAATCATTGCTGGCACCAAATAAGCTGGCTAACTTATAGCTAAATTGATCTTGGGTAAGCGGTTTATTTAGAATGTGGCTACCCTCAGGTAATATCATTTTAGTCGGTTTATCGGTCACCATGTCGCGTAAAATTAAGACGTACTTTTTATTAAACTGCTTACAGTAATCAATTAACGCATCAATTTGAGGATGCTCATCGTCAATCAATAATAAGTCAGCTTCAAACTCTTTATGCTCACTAAAGTAGTCGAGTCTTACAATGTTTTCTGCATTTACTTTACAGGTTAGTAGCAATAAATCGCACACGTTTTTATAAACGTTATCGCGCGCTATTAATGCCGCTACGTTAATACTTGTAGCAAGTTCAATACCTGTGTTTAGCTTTTTCTCTTGTGCTACATGTAGCTCAACTGTTGCGGTAAAGGTACTACCAGCACCCTTTTCACTTATAACCGTAATATTACCACCCATTAACTGAGCAAGTTTTTTACATATAGATAAGCCTAAGCCTGTACCACCAAAATGACGGGTTGTACTTGAATCTTCTTGTGTAAACACTTCAAATAGTTTGTCTATGTTCTCTGGCGCTATACCAATTCCGGTATCTTTTATTGTAAAGCTCATTAATAACTTTGAGTCGGTAATGTACTTAGAGCCGACAGTTAAACTTACTTCACCTCGGTGAGTAAATTTAAATGCATTATTAACTAAGTTAATTAAAATTTGTTTAAGTCGATGGCTGTCGCCAATAACCATTCTATCTACTACATCTTTTGTATCTAAAAACACTTCAAGACCTTTGCGCTGGCCCTGTAACGCTAAAGAGCTAATCATATCGCTACATACTGTAACAACATCAAATGTATGATTATCAATATCAAGCTTACCCGCTTCTATTTTAGAAAAATCGAGAATATCGTTAATCAAATTCATCAGAGAGTTAGCACTGCTATTAGCTAATTTTAAGTAATGGTATTGTTGTTCACTTAAGCCATCTTCTTTGAGCATTTCAAGCATACCCAAAACGCCATTCATCGGTGTGCGTATTTCGTGAGATATATTTGCTACAAAGTCACTTTTTGCTTGGCTCGCTGCTAATGCTTGATCAATTGCGCGCTCTAGCTCAACAGTCCTTTGTGATACTTTTAGCTCTAAAGTACTGTTTAAGCCTTCAAGCTCTGATTGAGTATTTTTTAATGAGCTAATATTTCTTAAAATAGCCGCTACCTGATAACGGTTATTGTAGACATCAAAAATACTACTGAGCGTAATTGAAAAGTATTGTTTGTTGCCATAACCATCTGTGTAGATAGCTTCAAAAGGCATTTTTGCTCCGTTTGAAATAGTCTCTTCTATACAGTTATTATCGGCTTCATTTAAGTTAAATAAAGAAACAAAGTCAGGGCTAGTGCCTGAGATTGAATTACCAAAAATTTCTTTAGCTGTATTATTAAAGTGAACAATTTCGCCGTTTTGCTCAATTGTAAAAATAGCATCCAGAGAATTTTCTATTACTTTATTGTTTTGCTCTTTTAGAGAATTAATTAACAACTTACGGTTTATAAAACGTTGGTATAAAAAGGCAATAACTAAAAATACGCTAAAAAATACTACTAGCATTGCAATAAAGTTTTGACGCCTTTCGTTCACCTTTGCAAACAACGTTTTAGTATCAACACTTACACCAAGCTCTAAAGGTAACATGGCAATATCACCATCAAGCGAAATACGCTTTTTTAACGTGTAAGCAATTGGGTAACTACTTAGCGGTAAAGTGCCTTGCTCTGCCATTGTGGTTGCAGTAGAAAATTCTTCAGTCCATGTTTGTGCTTTATTAAATTCAAAACCGAAGCGTAATTGAGGGTTTGGATGATATAAAAATTCACCTTCATTATTCATTAGGTAAATTTGTGTTCCTTGTGGAGATTCAACCGTTAAACTTTTTATTAATTTATCAGCAAAGTAGTTAGTGACTAATATTGCAAAAATTTTATTTTTTTCATCAAAAACAGGCTTAGCTACACGAAAAGTACTTATATAAGGTTCTTGTATCTGCCCATTTTCACGGTTGTAGTTAATAGGAGAAATATAAACACTTTTATTATCGAGCATACTCGCTTTTATCATGTAATCGCGTTGGCCTTTCTTTTGTAATTGCAGGCCTTGCAGTCGATTAATTTCTCCGAGTTGGTTTCTATCAACCCTGACAACTTCTTGTCCACCATCTGCGAGAATAATATAGCGAGCCTGAAGTATGCTGTCATCTGTGCGCATAAAACCACTAAAAATACTCGCTAAGCGTTCTTCCCAAACGTCAATGTGCGTGCCTAACAAGGGATCTATTTTCTTGTTTTCAGTGGCGCGAGTAATGCCTTTAATCGGGGGCGTTGCGTCTAAAAAGCGAATAGCGGTAACACTATCTTTAAGATGGTTTTTTAGTGAAAGGCTTTTTGTTTCAAGCTCACGTTTTAATTCTATTTGGGCTGAATTATAAACATCACTTCTTACTTTTTGGTCAAACAAATACAGAGATGGTAAAGCTATAAGAACAAATATTATTGTTGCAACGAGCATTAGTCTATTATTTTTTGTCACATTCAAAAAATTATTCTTTTTCAACATTTACCTTCACCATAAATTTTTATTGTTATTAGTATAGAGCATTAACGAAAGAATTGGACCATCTAACTAATCAGTTATCGTTATAATTTTTATAATAAAAAGACTAAATCATTAGTTTTATTTAGAGCGCACTCTCTATATGAATTATAAATGAATGCGCGTTCCCGTATTGACTCACGCAGCTTATAAAGTAGTTGTTTCAACCGATTATCCCTTTAAAATATAAAAGGTAGCCAATGCTACCTTTTATATTTTTAGAGTGCTAAATCTATATTATCTAAATAGTACATCTTCTCTGTTAAACCATTTAACGCAAAATGCCAGTAGACCAGCCGCAATGATTGCAGTAGCTAAAAATATTAAGCCCACAAATGTGTAATCAACAGTCCCTTTTACTATTTCTTTAATCGCTAAAGCCACGTTTGTAACAGGAATGAATGCTGTTTTAGCAGTAAGCTCCATATTTGGCATTATTGAAATAATAATAGGGAAAAATACACCCATGCTAAGCGGAGCCATGTAGTTTTGCGCTTCTTTAAACGTACGTGCATAAATAGATATAGCCAAAGCTAAGGCTGAGAATATAGCAGCCACAGGTAGTAGCAGTACAAATATCATCAGTAAATCGGTTACCGCTAATGTACTAAATGCCGCTTTAATAAAATCAAGATCAGCAAATGCTAACGCCAGTGCTATCCAGCAGCCCATACTCAAGACCGTTATGGTTGTGGAGGCAATGGATGTAGTTAACAAAGTTATAAATTTACCAAGCACCAGCTCTGTACGCGTAATAGGTGTAAGTAGGAGTGTTTCTAGTGTGCCGCGTTCTTTTTCGCCAGCGCCTAAATCAATAGCGGGATAAGTAGCCCCCATTAGTACTAATGGTATAAGTAAGTAAGGTAAAAACCCGCCAATTTTTTCGCCAAGGTTTTCACGTTTATCGGCTGTATCTACTTTAATGACTTCAATTGGGTTAAGAATGGATTTTTGAACAGACTCTTCAATACCAAAACTGATTAGCTTTTGAGTTTGCAGCACGTCACTGTATTCTTTTGCGAGCTCTTTGACGCGTTCGAATAAAAAGTTGATAGATTTTGAATCGTTAAATACAACCTGCCACTGACTTTGTTCACCATTATCTAGTGTTTGCTCAGCATGGCTTGGTAAATAAATACCCATATCAATATCGCCAGCTATAACGCCAGCTTTGAGCTCTTCAATGTTATTGAAGGTTTTAGCCCCTTTATAAAGCTCAAAACTTTTGTGATAAAACACTTTGTCAGTAAATTCTTGTGCGTATTCACCATTGATAATGGCATACGTATTTACTTTTTGTTCTGCGTCCATTGCTGCTTGTGAGCTTATAAATGCCATTACAGCAAACAATAACGGAAATATAGCGACAGGGAGCGCAACAACAAATAATAGCGTTTTTTTGTCGCGTAATAACTCTCTTAATTCCTTTTTAAATACCTCAAACATCATGTTTCTCCGTTAATATGTTCATAAACGCTTGATTAAGCTCATCACTATTACCTGCTTGTTTAAATTCATCTACTGTTCCGTCGAAGCAGCTAATACCTTCGTTAATTACAGCGACTCGGTCACATAAAAGTGCAACTTCATCTAAATGATGGGTAGAAAAAATAACAGGAGTACCTTGCGCCTTTAAACCCTTAATAAATTGAATAACGGTTTGCGTGGTCATTATATCCAGACCCGTTGTTGGCTCATCGAGCACCACTACTGCTGGGCGATGTACAACAGCACGAGCGATATTCGCTTTTTGTTTCATACCAGTTGATAGATTTTCAGCGCGTTTATCTACAAATTTATGCATATCAAGCAATGTAAATAGCTCATCACAACGCGTTGCTATATCGCTT
Organism: Pseudoalteromonas sp. NSLLW24; assembly: GCF_015864725.1. Lineage (NCBI taxonomy): Bacteria > Pseudomonadati > Pseudomonadota > Gammaproteobacteria > Alteromonadales > Pseudoalteromonadaceae > Pseudoalteromonas > Pseudoalteromonas sp. NSLLW24. The sequence continues at coordinate 6,102 of NZ_JADYWQ010000015.1, forward strand.
TTGCTCATACCGTGAAGCTTTGCAAAATACTCTATGTTTTCTTTTACGGTTAAGCGGCCATACAAGCCGGTAGAACCTGATAAAAAACCGATAGACTTACGCCCTAATAACGGTTTTTTTACAATGTCGTTTCCAGCAATTGTTATTGAACCTTCATCGGGCTTTAATGCGGTTGATATCATTCTAAGTGTTGTTGTTTTACCTGCGCCATTGGGTCCTAGTAATCCAAGTACCTCACCCTTCGCGCAGCTAAAGCTTACGTCTCGTACTGAGTGAAAGTAATCTTTATCTTCACGAGGGTCGATGTCGTCTATTTTATTTTTTTTGTGATCTTTAGTTAGCTTAAATTTCTTTTTAAGCCCAGCAACTTCTATCATGTTCGTATCCTTCGTTTCGCTCTAAAATAATCTGTATTGTTGTAAAAAGAGTCGTCTTTGTTTTCGTCATGCCAGCCTGGCACACCTAATAAAGGCAGTGGTGAAAGCTGTTTGTTATCAGCTAAGCAGTTATCTGTATTAATCATCTCATAAAGGGCTTGGTCAAGGTACTGGTATTGAGTTACTAAATCTTTACAAAATATTTCATTAGGTACACAAACAAATAACGCTTTACCTGTTAAGCCTATATAAGGTTTAGTAAGCATTTCGTAATTTGCATGACCAAACATAAAAGGTTTTATTGTTTTACCCCACTCATGTTTGTGTTCAACAAATGCTGTTTTCCATTGATGATCGCAAAGCCACTGCTGCCATTTACTATCACTTATAGCTAATACAACACCACATTCATCAAAGAGCGTTAGCGCATTACGATGCTTAGTACGCTGTTGTAATCCATGTTCAGCTATATCTTGCACATGACGCTGGTTAATAAGTGCTTTGGTTTTAGGAAATAAACACCAAATAAAGCCACCAAATAAGTCATGCCAATTCTCACTGCGTGTAGGTACAACACCCGTCTCAAAAATAACTTGTTCGTAATAACGATCGCCAAAGTCTACCTTTGCATCATCTTTAAAAGTAATAGGAATATTATTCGCATTAATAGCGGTTAAAAATGGAGAAAACCACTGCGGCGCCGGCCAATCTGTTAGTTCGTTAACTTTAAACAGCTCACGTAAATGCGCAAATGCACCTGTTTCTAAACTACTGATTTGCCACTGCTCGGGGGGAGTAAAACGCTTCATTTAAACCTTTAACTATTTATGCCTATAATTTACGAGAAGTTTACCGCAAAAACTGGTTCTACTTAATAGAAGTTAATATACTAATCACAACTTAAAACAAAAAAAGAGCTGACATGAAACATTATTTCTCTCTCACACTCCTCGCCACTGCTGTTTTAGCAGGTTGCGCAACAACAAGTATTACACCTACTGATGTAACAAATGGTTATAACAGTATCCAAGCTGATGAACTGGCTAAACATGTAAAAGTACTTGCATCGGACGAATTTGGTGGTCGTGCTCCTTCATCACCAGGCGAAAAGCTAACGCTTGATTATTTAACTGCGCAGTTTAAAGCTTTAGGTTTAAAACCAGGTAATGGCGACAGTTACTTACAAGAAGTGCCATTAGTTTCTTTAGAAGCAGATTCGAACATGGTGCTTAGTATTGGTGGTAAAGACTACCAATACAAAAAAGACATGGTTATGGGTAGCAGCCGCATAAGCGCACAAGAAGGCATAGAAAATTCTGAACTTGTATTTGTGGGCTACGGCGTTAATGCACCTGAATACAATTGGAATGATTACGAAGGCTTAGACGTTAAGGGCAAAACGGTTGTAATGCTGGTTAACGATCCGGGTTTTGCAACAAAAGACCCTGCTTTATTTACTGGCGACGCAATGACCTATTATGGGCGTTGGACATACAAATACGAAGAAGCGAGTCGCCGTGGTGCCGCAGGTGCAATTATCATTCATGAAACAGCACCTGCATCTTACCCGTGGTCGGTTGTTGAAAACTCGTGGAGCGGCGAGCAGTTTGGTTTTCAAAAAGAAAACAACAATATGGACCGTGTAGCTGTTGAAGGCTGGGTTACAACTGACGTAGCAAAAGAGCTCTTTACTAAAGCAGGTTTAGATTTTGATACCGTTAAAACGAATGCTGCTAAAGGTGCTTACCATGTTGATATGGGCGATTTAACTGCTTCTGTTAGTATTAAAAACACGATTAAAAAATCGGTGTCGTATAACTTTATCGCTACGTTACCAGGAAGCGAGCAACCAGATGAGCATGTTATTTACTCGGCTCATTGGGATCACTTAGGTACAGACAAAACACGTAAAGGTGATCAAATTTATAACGGTGCTCACGACAATGCAACGGGTACCGCTGGGCTAATTGAAGTTGCCGAAGCCTTTACTAAATTACCAAAGCACCCTAGCCGCTCAATGACATTTTTAGCGGTAACTGCTGAAGAGCAAGGCTTATTAGGTTCTAAATACTATGCGGCAAATCCAGTGATTGCAGGGAATAAAACAGTCGCTAACATAAACATGGATAGCTTAAATTTATTAGGCAAAGTAAAAGACATGAATGTGGTTGGTATTGGTAAATCACAAATAGATGAGTTTTTAGAAACTGCGGCTAAAGAGCAAGGCAGAACAATATCAGGCGATCCTAAACCATCATCGGGTGGCTATTACCGCTCTGATCACTTTGCATTTGCAAACATGGGCATTCCGGCTATGTACGCAGGTGGCGGCACAGTGGCTGCTGATGAAGAAACGGCTAATTACCGTAAACGTATGAGTTTAGTACTTCGCGGTTGTTACCATCAACCATGTGACCGTTACCGTGATGAATGGGATTTATCGGGTGCTGTTCAAGACTTACAATTATTTTATAAAGTAGGTTTTGATATTTCTGAAACAGATCAGTGGCCAACGTGGAATACAAACTCTGAATTTCAGCGTAAGTAGCCCAATTTAATCACAGCCTTTAATTCAAATTTAAACTAACTTAGATTTGGCTATCGAAAAACTCAAACAGAGTAATCGATTTAAATAGATGCAAATGGTATTGATTATCATTTAATTGGAATATACAGTGTGACCTAGTTAATTTATTAGGTCGCATTGTATGATTTCACTCCCTCACATTGGTTTTATTACTCCTGCCTCAAAACGATTTTTGAGCCAAAATAAACGCTTACTGCTGCCTTTATTTATTTTAACTTGCCTCGCAATACCGCAATTACGCGAAATAACAATGACCGCACTGAGTGATGCATTTTTTCAAGTGAGTGTGTTTGTTGCTGCTACCCTTTTAATTTATTACTACGCTATAGAACACTTACCTCAATTAGAGCTTAGTTATTTAAGTGCCAAGTCCCCTATTTTAGAAATTAGCTTTGCAGCGGTTTTAGGTGCATTACCTGGCTGTGGTGGCGCTATTATTGTGGTTACTCAATATACAAAAGGCCAAGCAAGCTTTGGTGCTATTGTTGCTGTGCTAACAGCTACAATGGGAGATGCAGCATTTTTATTACTTGCTACCCGCCCTACTGAAGGCTTGTTAATTATGGGAATAGGGTTAGTTGTGGGTACATTCAGTGGTTTACTGGTTAATACGATACACAAAAAAGACTTTTTACGCCCAACAGCGCAAGAACAAAAGCACCAAATTAAAATACTCTCAACTAACATTATTAAAATCAGTAAACCGGTTTGGATGGTAGCAATTATCCCAAGCCTTATAATTGCATTTTTGATTGCCTTTAATGTTGATTTTTCACAGTTTGGTGCAAGCACAAGTACTTTAATTACGCTATTTGGTGCATTAATGGCTTTATTTATTGTGAGTATTTGGGCACTTTCGTCAAGAGGTGAAAGCTATCAAGAAGTAACGTCAGAAGACGATGCATGTAACCCCCCTTCTAAAATAATAAAAGTATTACAAGATACCCATTTTGTAACGGCATGGGTTGTAGCCTCTTTTATGCTATTTGAGATTTTGGTTAACATTGCAGGTCTTGATTTAAAAACGTGGTTTGTACATTACGCCTATTTGGCCCCATTAATTGCAGTGCTTATTGGATTTTTACCCGGCTGTGGTCCGCAAATAATTGTTACAACGCTTTATATTCAAGGCATTATTCCCTTTAGTGCTTTAGCAGGAAACGCAATTTCTAACGATGGTGATGCGTTATTTCCAGCAATAGCAATGGCGCCCAAAGCTGCAGTTATAGCTACACTTTATACGTCTATTCCCGCATTAATAGTTGGTTATGGGTTGTATTTTTTTGTTGAAATTTAAAAAATGAGATTTAAAAAACACAAAAGCTCAGCAATTGCTGAGCTTTTAACATGTTAAGTTATTCTTACTTATACAGTTGCTGGTTCTGCTGCTAATTCTTTAGGATTTGGACCAAAATCGTTTTCACCTTCGTGCGAATCTTGCGCAAGAAAAACAATTAAAACTATCCAGCCAATGATTGGTATTAACCAAAGCAACTGCCACCAGCCTGAACGGCCTGTGTCATGTAAACGACGAGCGCCAATACTTAAGCCAGGAATAAATAGCGCTAAGCTATAAATAGAGCTTACGAACATTGTGTTTGTAATACCATCTATAACACTTGTTAAAAGCGAAAAAATAATATTAATTAGCATAAACATCCAAAATGCTTTACGACGATTACGGCCTGAAAAATCTGCGTAGCTACGCAACGCGTTCATATAATGTTCCATGAAATTTCCTTAGTGTTATTTTTTATATTCCCTAACGGGGTTAATCTAATTACTTTTTAGTAACATTTGTATCTTAATTAAAAACAGCTGACATTAAAACAAAAAACCAGCTAAAAGCTGGTTTTTATTAAATATTAACAATTTAGCTATTAACTCATAGCCATCATCATTGCCGATGGGTTTTCTAAGTACGATTTCCATAGGTTATTAAAGCGAGCAATAGTGCCCCCATCAATAACGCGATGATCGCCAGACCAGCTCACTTGCATAATAGCTTTACTCACAACCTGCCCACTTTCATCAAAACGCGGTAGATGCTGCAGTTTACCTAGCGCAACAATAGCCACTTCTGGTTTATTAATTATAGGGGTCGCAATAGTGCCGCCAATAGCTCCAATGTTAGAGATGCTAATTGTCCCACCTTTTAAATCATCGGGTGCAACACGGCCTTCTCGCGCTGAATGAGTTAAACGGGTTAAATCATTTGCCACATCAACAATGCTCTTACTCTGGCACGATTTAATATTAGGCACTAACAAGCCAATTTTAGAATCAACCGCTATACCGATATTATGATCGTTATAATAGGTAAGCTCTGAGCATTCATCGTTCACTTTAGAATTAAGTACAGGGTACTCTTTCATTGCTAGCGAGAGTGCTTTTACAAAAAATGGCATCATGGTGAGCTTAACGCCTTGTGCTTTGTACTGCTCTTTTAAAGCGCTACGCAAAGCTATAAGCTGTGTTAAGTCTATTTCATCACTAAACGTAAAGTGCGGAATAGTTGAAACCGAAGCTACCATTTGCTTGGCCATGGCCGCTTTAATGCCTTTAATTTGCTCTACTCGTACGCCACCGCTTTGATTCTGTGTTTGGTTTTGTACTGCACTTTGAGAAGCATCGCTATTAAGCGGTGAAGTATCAATAGTATTTGGCACTTCGCCTTTTACAAACTCTTCAATATCTTGCTTGTAAATACGTCCATTTTTACCACTACCTGGTACACAGGTTAAATCAACATCTAGTTCACGTGCTTTACGACGAACCGCAGGTGATGCAACCGCTTTTTGATTGATAACTTTAGCAGCTTGCTGCGTTTTAACAGGGGCAACTTTTTCAGCGACGGCATTAGTTTGAGCCTTTACGACCGCTTGGTTTATATCAACACTTGGTTTTGCTGCACTGCCTGCAATTGTCATTTGAAACAACGGGCTATGTACTTTTGCTATTTCGCCTTTTTGGTAATATAGTTTTTTTACTGTGCCTGTATATTTTGCCGGAATTTGTACTAATGCTTTGTCGGTCATTACGTCACAAACCGCTTGGTCTTCTTCTATTTCGTCGCCTTCAGCAACTAACCAATCAACAATCTCACACTCAACAATACCTTCACCAATATCCGGTAATATAAAGTCCTCAACCACATCAGCTGCATCATTAGTTTTATTTTCAGCTTGTACTGGCTCTTGTACTACTTCATTGCTAATGCTTTCACCTGCTACATCCATAGCGAATAAAGGGGCATGTACTTTAGCAATCTCACCTTTTAGATAATATAGCTTTGAAATAACGCCATCATGCACTGCCGGAATTTGTACTAATGCTTTGTCTGTCATAACATCGCAAATTGGCTGATCCTCAGATACGGTATCGCCTTCTTGTACTAGCCATTCAACTACTTCGCATTCAACAATGCCTTCACCAATATCGGGTAATATAAAATCTTTAGCCATGGTAACCCCTAAAAATCCATTGATTGTTTAATTGCAGCCAACACTTTTAGTGCATCTGGTACGTATTCTTTTTCAAGTGCCAGCGGGTATGGCGTATCTAGACCACATACACGTAAAATTGGCGACTCTAAATGCAAGAAACACTCTTGTTGTATTGTCGCGGCTATCTCTGCACCAAAGCCATTGGTTATAGGCGCTTCATGACTCACGATTAAACGGCCGGTTTTAATAACCGATTTAGCAATCGTTTCAACATCCCATGGTAAAATACTACGAAGGTCAATAACTTCACAGCTTATACCTTGCTCACTTGCTTGCTTTGCTGCATCTTCAATAATCTCCATTTGAGCACCCCACGCTAAAAGCGTAATATCAGCCCCCTCTTGCACTACTTCAGCCGTGCCTAATTCAATACTATAATCTTCTTCTGGCACTTCGCCAATTGATGCACGATATAAACGCTTAGGCTCAAAAAATATGACCGGGTTATCGTCTTTAATTGATGCACGTAATAAACCTTTAGCTTGATAAGGGTTACGCGGTACAACTACTTTCAAACCCGGTGTGTGTGCAAAATAGGCTTCGGGTGATTGTGAATGGTATAAACCACCAGCAATACCGCCACCATAAGGTGTACGAATAGTTAAGTTACCGACATTAAATTCATTACCACTGCGATAACGAAATTTAGCGGCTTCATTTACTATTTGATCAAACGCTGGGAAAATATAATCAGCAAATTGAATTTCTGCCAATGCAGGCGCACCAAAAGCAGCTAAACCATTAGCAAAACCTAAAATACCTTGCTCGGTTAAAGGCGTATTAAAAACACGATGTTTACCATACTTTTCTTGTAAGCCCGATGTTGCTCTAAATACACCACCAAAGTAACCAACATCTTCACCAAAAATACAGGCTTGAGGGTGTTCATTCATCGTAATATCGAGAGCAGAGTTAATTGCGTGGAGCATGTTCATTTTAGCCATTACTTAATTCTCCCTGCGGTTACTGGGTAAGCATCTGGATGCTGTTTTATATGTTCTTTTAGTTGCTCGTACTGGCGTTGCAATAATGGAATTGGTGTATCGTAAACGTCTGATACCAGCTCTTCTAAAGCGGGCTTTGCAACAACTTCAGCACGTTTAAGCGCTGCTAAAATTTCTTCACGAATCAACTCTTTTGCTTTTATATCGTCTTCTTCGTTTAACCAGTCTTGCTTGACCAGCCATTTTCTAAATTTATCAATAGGACACGTTTGATGATTCGCTTCTTCATCTTTAGAGCGATAACCACTTGGATCGTCTGACGTAGAGTGCGCACCCAAACGATAAGCAATCGATTCAATAAGTACAGGTTCACCTTGTGTTGAGGCTATTTCGCGTGCTTTTTTAGTTGCCGCATAAACAGCAAGTGCATCTGTGCCATCAACACGAATTGTTTTAATGCCATAACCCACACCACGCGAGGCAATACCATCGCCTTTAAATTGCTCATCAGCAGGGGTTGATATTGCATAGCCGTTATTACGTGCAAAAAATATAACCGGCGCTCTGTGAACAGCGGCCATATTTAAACCGGCATGAAAGTCACCTTCAGATGCAGCACCTTCACCAAAGTAACAAATAGTCACATTATCAATTGTGCTGGCAAGCTCGCCTGTTTTAACGTCGATGTGCTTTATTTTTTGGCCATATGCATAACCCGTTGCCTGTGGTATTTGCGTACCCAATGGCGATGAAATCGTCATGTAGTTTAGCGCTTTAGAACCATAGTGAATTGGCATTTGACGGCCTTTGCCTAAATCCAATTCATTTGAAAACATTTGGTTCATAAAATGATCAAGCGTAAAGCCACGATAATGCAGGGCTGCCTGTTCACGATATTGAGCCATGATCATATCGTCTTGATCAAGTGCAGCAGCAGAGGCTGTAACTGCGGCTTCTTCGCCTAGGCATTGCATATAAAAACTAACACGGCCTTGGCGCTGCGCGCCTTGCATACGTTCATCTAACAAACGTATAAAACGCATTGTTTCATATAACTTAATAGCGGTATGTTTTGAAATGTCAGGTGCGGTTGCACTAGGATGAATGTCGCCGTCCTCAGTTAAAATACTAAGGGTTGGAATATTAAGCGCTTGACCATCAATAAATTCAAGCTCGTGGTTAATATTCAGCGATACGTTATTTGGATTACTCATAACCTACCTTCTTTTGTTGTCGGTAAAACAGTGCCCCTTTAAATTATTATTGTGGGTGATTGTTGCTGGTTAAACTTTGCAACATCTGCACTATCTTTAATTAAAGCTACCAACACTTTACGTTAACGTAAAGTGTTATTCAACAGATCTAGGACGAAACAAAAGCAAATACTGGTTAAATAAGTGGCAAGTTAACGATACGGTTACTTTAATTTATAGTAATCATATAGTTAACTTTAAGTTAATAGTGGTCTGATGAGTTAAATTAGACGAAATTGCTATCAATATCCATTGGAATAACAGTAAGGAGTGCTCTTTGCCCTAATGCTACGCTCGCATTTGGAAAAATAATAGCCTCTCCTTCAACGTCAGCGTAAATCGCTGTATCACCATCGGTTGCAAGTAGTTCACCTTTCGCAAAGCCAGTAAAGTTCTCGGCATCGTCAGAAAAAGGAAAACTAAAATCGTTCTGCGTTCTATTAATTGTGCGATGGACAGCAAATAATTCAAAATCGTTTGCATTAAATTCAGGATATTTAACTTCATTTTGACTAATTAATGCAGTTAAGGTTTGCTTTGTTTTTTCAAAGCGAGCCATATCGTTTTGACCAAATGGCTTAACTTGACCCAGCTCTACCGTAAAAGAATCAGCACCGTGTATAAATGACGAATAATAGCTAAATGTTGTTGCAGGAGATTTCATCATAAGCACGGTATTTACACCACAACTCAATAAAAATTGTAGCTGCGACTTTTTCCATGGCTTACCATGTAAAAATGGATACACAGCAAATTTTTCGTTTTTAGAGCCTCTAATTGCAGTGTGCAAGTCGTAATGACATCGGCTACTGCCTTGCTCGCCACGTGTATAAAAATCGCTTACGTATCGCTCAAGCTTTGCAGCGCGGTTTCGCTCATTATTCATTGGTACACCTTCAACTGTATGGTGACCATTAAATAATCTATTTAAGTTTTCTTCTACAAAACGCAGGCCAATATTAATTGATTGTGGATTACCGTAAATAAACAAAACACGCTGCTTAAGTATCAGCTCGCCTTTTATAATTTGTTTAATAAGCGCATCACAAATTTCAATTGGCGCAGTTTCATTACCGTGTACAGCGCTTGAATAAACTACATCTTTTGACGTTGTAACAGCAGGTTGAAACTCAATGACTCCGGTATCGTGTATATTTACACGAGTCCCATTATCTAAAACAAACTCACCTGCATCTAAATGCCATTCGTTGTCACGACTAAGCGTTAAAAAATCGCCAGTGTGTTTTAATTCATTTAAGTAAGATGGATTGGCTGACATATAATAAGCCCTTTAAAAATAATGTGAGAGTAGACTCTTATGCATATATTTTTATAAATACACAAGGTATAGAAACGAAAACGGCTGAATAAATCAGCCGTTTTAAAATTATTAGATTAAGTTAGCTTATAACTGAATCTACAAGCTTTTTAGCTTCTTTTTCAAGTAACGCTAAATGCTCTTCACCTTTAAATGATTCAAGGTATATTTTATAAATATCTTCAGTACCTGATGGACGCGCTGCAAACCAGCCATTTTCAGTAACCACTTTTAAACCACCAATGGCGGCATCGTTACCTGGTGCATGAGTCAATTTTTGCAAAATAGGCTCGCCAGCAAGTGTATCTGCTTTAACATCAGAAGCACTCAATGCTTTTAAACGTGATTTTTGACCGCTTGTGGCTGGTGCATCTAGGCGTTTATAAATTGGAGAACCAAACTCTTGTTCTAATTCTTTATAAAGCGCTGATGGCGTTTTACCTGTCACAGCAAGTATTTCTGCAGCGAGTAGACCCATAATGAAGCCGTCTTTATCTGTACACCATACAGAGCCATCAAAACGTAAAAATGCAGCGCCAGCGCTCTCTTCGCCGCCAAAGGCAAGCTTGCCTTTGCTTAAGCCTTCAACAAACCATTTAAAGCCTACTGGTACTTCTTTAACCTTACGGTTGTTACGAGCAGCTACTTTGTCGATCATAGAGCTAGAAACCAATGTTTTACCAATTTCTACGGTTTCATTCCAATCACGGTGTTTAAGTAAGTAATCGATTGCCACTGCTAAAAAGTGGTTTGGATTCATCAAACCATCTGGCGTTACAATACCGTGACGATCGTAGTCAGGGTCGTTACCAATAGACACATCAAAATCATCTTTTAGTGCAATAAGATTTGCCATTGAATAAGGTGATGAACAATCCATACGAATTTTGCCGTCTTTATCAAGTGGCATAAAAGCAAAACGTGGATCAACAACATCATTAACTACGGTTAAATCTAAATTATATTTTTTTGCAATGACTGGCCAAAAATTAATACCTGAACCACCTAGTGGATCGATACCAATTTTGATACCTGCATCGCTAATTGCTTTTAAATTAACGATATTTGCTAAGTCATCAATATAAGGAGTCATTAAATCTTCGTAGCGGATAAAGCCAGAACGCGATGCTTTAGCGAATGGGAACAACTCAACTTCAACTAAATCTTCTAGTAAAAGTTGATTAGCTCTGTCTTCAATCCATTTAGTGACGTCGGTATCAGCTGGCCCGCCATTAGGTGGGTTGTATTTAAAGCCACCATCTTCAGGAGGGTTATGCGAAGGCGTAACAACAATCCCGTCTGCTAATTCATTTGGGTGTAGCTTATTGTGGCTCACTATGGCATGGCTGATAACTGGCGTTGGTGTAAAATCACCGTCTTCTTGCGTTATCACTTGCACTTCGTTAGCAACTAATACTTCAATAGCCGAGTTAAATGCGGCTTCACTCAATGCGTGTGTGTCTTTGCCTAAAAATAACGGACCAAATATGTCATTTTGTTTTCTGTAATCACAAATAGCCTGAGTAATCGCTAAAATGTGTGACTCGTTAAATTTAACATCGTAAGAACAACCACGGTGCCCTGAGGTACCAAAGGCAACACAATGCTCTGGATTTTGTTCAAGATCAGGTTCATTTAAGTAATACGCAGATACTAATTTAGGTACGTTAACCAGTGCCGATTGTGGAGCAGTTTTGCCTGCGCCTGAGTGAATAGCCATTATATTTCCTTACAGGTAATCGCGAATTTTTTCAGCTTGCTCTGCACTATATCCAAGGCAAAGAGCAACTTCATGAAGCATCATTTTTTTACGCGTTGTATTAGAATTAGTCATAACCCAATATTCACTATCGGTTATGTTTTTAGGATTCATACTACTACCGCTATTTACTAAAGCTTCTTTACTAGTAGCAAAGTAAACACGGTCACGCCCTTTTATGTCTAATACCGCAGAAAAATCAGTTTTATGTGTGCGGTAAAATGCACTTAAAATAAACAAAAAGCGTCCAACAACACCTTTTTGCATTGCCAGCTCTTCTTTATTTAATACATTAAAAACATTATCGCTTTTTTGCTTCACGAGTGCATGAGCTACAGGCGTTTGTTTTTTTGAAGTCTCAGCAGCAGATGGCTCTGAGCTTTTTAATGTGGCGGTAGACGTAGTCGCAGTTTGATTATTTTGAGTTAGTTCTACGTTTGCGGTTTGAATTTTTTCGCCGCTCAGATTTAATAAACGACGTAAAATAGTGGATGCACTTTCACCAATACTTTGCGTATTGCTTGCAATATATTGATATAACTCGTCGTCTATGTCGATTTGTTTCATGTTCTTCCTGTCATTACGGGTCACATTTTTTTCTCCCGTGTGATTATACCCAAACCAATCAGAAATGCGAGTTACAACAAGCACTCCCGTAAACATATTAATATTTACCTCATTGTTGTTGATTTAACAAACAAAAGCCCAATTTAATAAATAGTCGCTGTATTTTTTGCTTTTTAGAGCAATGCTCGGCAAACTATGGCGAAATTTTCAGGAGGCGAGTATGCAGTTAAATTACAAGCAACAAGGGCAAGGTCCTAATGTTATTTTGATACATGGGCTTTTTGGATCATTAGAAAACCTAAATGTAATAGCAAAACCATTAAGTGAACACTTTACTGTTATTAACGTTGATTTACGTAACCACGGGCTTTCTCCTCATAGTGATGAAATGAACTACCCGGCAATGGCACAAGATATTGTTGAGTTATTAGCACATTTGAACATAGATAAAGCACATTTAGTTGGGCACTCTATGGGTGGTAAAGTGGCAATGGAATTAGCGCTTACACATCCTGAACTTGTAAATAAGCTTGTTGTACTTGATATAGCACCTGTTAGTTACCCTGCTCGGCACACAAAAATATTACAGGCATTAAAAGCGGTTTCAGCACAATCAATTGACGATAGAAAACAAGCTGATGCTCTAATGCAGCCTTACATAGAAGAACTGGGAGTTCGACAGTTTCTACTTAAAAGCCTCGCTAAAAATGAGGAAGGTCATTTTGCATGGCGATTTAATTTAAATGTGCTTGACGAAAAATATTCTACAATTACATCCAATGTTAATGAAAACAATTCTTGTTTATGCGATACTCTTTTCATTAAAGGTAATGATTCTGACTATATTTTGCCCGAGCATCGTACTGCAATTAAAGCCCGCTTTAAAAATACCAAGGCTAAAATAATTCATGGCGCAGGCCATTGGCTTCATGCTCAAAAGCCACTTGCCGTAAATAAAGCGATAAACGACTTTTTAACTGCGGTTTAAAGCAATTTTAATCGCGTGTTTTTGATTTTGCGCACTAAATATATGAATAATTATATGCTATAGTACGCGCCGTTTAATTTAAAGGTTATACGTTGATGGTCAGTCAGTTAATTAACGAATTTGATACCCTAGGGTTGTATTTTGGCTTAGCCGGTATTTTCATATTCATCGGCATGGCAATTAAAGACGTACTAAAAAGTGGCAATGTGCCTAAGTTCGGACAATACATTGTCTGGGGTGTGCTCTTTTTAGGTTGTTCAGGCTTTATTGCTAAAGGTCTTATTCAAGTATTTTGGCAAGGCGCAGGTGTAGGTTAAGCATGGCGAAGTCAGAAACAGATAGAACTACACTCGATTTATTTGAATACGAAAAACGCCCAGGCAGACCTAAAACCAATCCCCTTTCACGGGATATGCAGTTAAAGGTAAATAAACGTAATCAAATAAAAAGAGATAAAGCACGTGGCTTAAAGCGTGTTGAATTTAAAGTTTCATCGCAGTTATATCAAGCATTGAGTGATATGGCAGATGCACAAAATATTAGCCGCAGTGCGCTGATTGAAACGATTTTACAAGAAAGATTGGCTATTGATACATAAAAGGTTTTAAATCCATGGCAAGTGTAGGCATTTTTTTCGGAAGTGACACAGGTAACACAGAACACGTAGCAAAAATGATCCAAAAAGAATTGGGTAAAAAGCTAGTGGCTGTTCATGATATTGCAAAAAGCTCTAAAGAAGAGATTGCTGAATTTGATTTAATCTTATTCGGTATCCCTACTTGGTACTACGGCGAAGCACAATGTGACTGGGATGACTTTTTTCCAGAACTTGAAGAAGTAGACTTTGAAGGTAAACTTGTTGCTATTTTTGGTTGTGGAGACCAAGAAGATTACGCTGAGTACTTTTTAGATGCGATGGGCATGATCAACGATATCGTTACTGAACGTGGCGCTATTGTTGTTGGTCATTGGCCGAGCGAAAGCTATGACTTTGAAGCATCTAAAGGCATGGCTGATGATAAGCATTTTGTAGGTTTGGGTATCGACGAAGACCGTCAACCAGAGCTTACAGAACAACGTGTTAAAGCATGGTCTGCTCAAGTATATGAAGAGATGTGTTTAAGTGAATTAGCTGACTAATTTACTGCATATATCGCTAGCTGTTTAAATAATTATCAAACAGTTAGCGTTTTAAGCTTTAGTGGCAATATAAATCAATTGTTCTTTGCACTTAACGCTTAGGCACGTTATCCTGTTTGTTGCTAATGTGTCGTGTACATCTTTGCAAGATGTCTAGTATAACCAAATAAAATTGAGACAGATTTAATGACTGATCATAACTTGGAACTTAAAAAAGCCGGTTTAAAAGTAACTTTACCGCGTATTAAAATATTAGAGATTTTACAATCTCCAGATAACCAACACATCAGTGCTGAAGATGTTTACAAAATTCTTTTGGATCTAGGTGAAGAAATTGGTCTTGCAACTGTATACCGCGTACTTAACCAATTTGATGATGCGGGTATTGTAAGCCGTCATCACTTTGAAGGTGGCAAATCAGTATTTGAACTTTCAGGAAGCACACACCACGATCATTTAGTATGTTTGAAGTGTGGCAAAGTTGTAGAGTTTGAAGATGAGATGATTGAACGTCGTCAACTTGAAATTTCTGAAGAAAATGGTATTACACTTACAAACCATTCTTTATATTTATACGGTGAGTGTAATGATAAAGCAGCGTGTAAAGAATTTAGCGACGCTAACAGCTAATACCGCTTTTAAAAAGCAATAAAAAACCTGCTAAGTGCAGGTTTTTTTGTGTCTAAAATACGTTGTAATAAACATACCCAGTAAAAACTGGGGATATTAAACCTGTACTCTGGTTAAGAGATTTACCAACGTATTGAATCATGGTGATATTTAAATTTATTTCTCTAGCCAGAGATTTTAAGTGAAAACAAGGCGAATTCACGCGTCAATAGCTGACCTATTGCAAGTAAATTCAACGCAGTTAGCGCTGAAAATAGCTGCTCGAGATAGATTTATTATCCAGGGTTCAGGTTTTTAGATATTACTTATTGAGTTTTAGACCAAGAATCACGAAGACCCACTGTTTGGTTAAATACAACGTTCTCTGATTTAGAATCACGAGAGAAATAACCCGTACGCTCAAACTGAAAGCCCTGCTCTGCTTGTGAATTAGCAAGCGATGGCTCTAATTTAGCGTTTGATAAAACAACCAGTGACTCTGGATTTAATGTTGTTTCAAACTCATCAGCGGCTGCTGGGTTTGGAACACTAAACAAACGATCGTATAAACGAACTTCTGCCGTAATACACTCTGGTGCTGAAACCCAGTGAATAACACCTTTTACTTTACGTCCATCACTTGGATTTTTACCAAGTGTTTCAGTATCGTAAGTACAGAAGATAGTTGTAATTTCGCCGTTTTCGTCTTTCTCAACACGCTGTGCTTTAATAACATAAGCGCCACGCAAACGTACTTCTTTATCAAGCACTAAACGTTTAAACTTGTTATTTGCTTCTTCTTTAAAGTCTTCTCGTTCGATGTAAATTTCGCGAGTAAACGGTACATCACGACGACCCATTTCTTCTTTATTTGGGTGGTTAGCCACAGATAAAACCTCAACCTTGTCTGCATCGTAGTTTTCAATAACAACTTTAACAGGATCGAGTACGGCCATTGCACGTGGTGCATTTTCGTTTAGATCTTCACGGATACATGCTTCAAGCATACCCATTTCAACCATATTCTCTTGTTTTGTTACACCAATACGCAAACAAAACTCACGGATTGAACCTGGTGTATAACCACGGCGACGTAGGCCTGCAATTGTAGGCATGCGTGGGTCATCCCACCCTTCTACATGGTTATTTACCACTAAATCGCTTAGCTTACGCTTAGACATAATTGTGTATTCAAGATTTAAACGTGAAAACTCAATTTGCTGTGGGTGACACTCTAAACTAATGTTATCAAGTACCCAGTCGTACAAACGACGGTTATCTTGAAACTCGAGTGTGCATAATGAATGTGTAATACCTTCGAGTGCATCAGAAATACAGTGCGTGAAGTCATACATTGGGTAAATGCACCACTTGTCTGCTGTTTGATGATGATGAGCAAAACGTACGCGATAAATAATTGGATCGCGAAGCACCATAAATGAGCTAGCCATATCAATTTTAGCACGCAGGACACATTCGCCTTCTTTGAATTCGCCAGCACGCATTTTTTCAAATAACGCTAGGTTTTCTTCAACTGATGTATCTCTGTACGGGCTATTTTTACCTGGCTCTTTCAATGTACCACGGTATTGGCGTGCTTCGTCTGCTGTTAAAAAACAAACGTACGCTAAGCCTTTATTTATAAGCTCAACAGCGTAACCATATAAAGTATCAAAATAGTTAGAAGAATACTTTATATCGCCATCCCAGTTAAAACCTAACCACTGTACGTCTTCTTTTATAGAATTAACGTAGTTAATGTCTTCTTTTTCTGGGTTTGTATCGTCAAAACGTAAGTTACATAAACCGTTATAATCTTTTGCGATGCCAAAATTTAAACAAATTGATTTGGCATGACCAATATGCAAAAAGCCATTTGGTTCAGGTGGAAAACGTGTATGCGTTGTTGCATGCTTTTTACTTGCTAAGTCTTCATCAATTCGGGTTCTAATAAAGTTACTTGGGCGATTCTCAATTTCCGCCATAGGAGTGCAGTCCTCTAAATATTACGTAATAACAAAACTAATGCATTATTACAAAAACATACACTAACATACAGCACTAGATTAAGGTTTATTTTTGATATTGCTTAACTTTAATTCAGCTGAACCATTGTTTATGAATAAAATTTGTTTTAACGCAATATTTAAGTCATCTAAACAGTTTATAGTAGGTAAATAACCTACATTATAAGGATTTAAAGATGGCGACACTTAATCAACATCGTGTATATATTCCAACTAATGCACGCGCTAACCACTACCTTTTAGCTGAAATAACCCCTAATCACGATTTTTATAAAAGCTTTAGTGATATAAATTGCTGCTATGAACGTATTGCACGCCAGCTGTTTGCTTCTTGTGATGAGTACGAGCTTTATAATGTGCACTTATTAGCGAATGATAAACTACCCGTTGTAAGATTTAATGATGAGTCTTATCAATTAGAAACAGATAAACAAATGCTCTTTTTTTATAATCCCCGTTATCACGAAGCGCATAAGATTTATTACACTGAAGGTACACCAAGTAAAAAAATACGCATTCTATTTTTAGCAACAGGCGATGATTTACGAGCCAATTCTGCAGAATTTCATAATAAAGTCCAAAAAGTGTTAGACACTTTACAAGGACAACTCTTAATAAATCAGCCCCAGTTTAAACTACGCGACCATCAACACTTAACGTATGACCTCTTTGCTAAAGAAAAAGGCAACAAGGAAAGCTATGGTTACAAATTAAGAAGTCTCTACCCTCGCTACCAATCAAGACAATGCAGCATACCCAATGATTATGCAGAGATGACTTACGCCACTTTTACTATACCGGTTTCGCGCGCTATTAAAACGCAGTTTCAAACACTAATGAACACAAACGATTATGCTAAATTTTATGACTACTTTGCTTATGCATTTATACGTGCGTGTCAAAATAATAACTTAAACCATGGCGCTATGGTTGCTAACGGTGCAACGCCTATTATACGCAACAGTAAAATAGATAAAAGTGAAGGTAATGATGAACTTCAAAAGTTAAGTTTTGATATTGAATCTAATGAAAATCAAATTAAGCACTTTTATGAAGCAAGTAAATTGGTAGAAACGCTGCATTTTGTAGTAGTCGCAACGCAGCAGGATAAACATGAAATGGGCTACGGTCGATTTATGAACCAAGTAGAAAAAACAATCTATACTCTGTGTAATGAGCTGGCTATAAATAAACAACGCCAAGACTTATCTGTACGTTTTTTCCAGCATATTAGTTACCCGTTCTAAATTTTCATCTAATAACAAAAAGGCCCGCATATGCGGGCCTTTTCAAAGAAAAACAAGCGATTACCAGCCTGTTTTCTCTTTAAGTGCTTTACCGATATCAGCAAGTGAACGTACAGTTTTTACGCCCGCAGCTTCTAATGCAGCAAATTTCTCATCAGCAGTACCTTTACCGCCGGCAATGATTGCGCCAGCGTGACCCATACGCTTACCTTCTGGTGCAGTAACACCAGCAATGTAAGATACTACAGGTTTAGTTACGTGAGCTTTGATGTACTCTGCAGCTTCTTCTTCTGCAGTACCACCAATTTCACCAATCATTACGATTGCTTCAGTTTGTGGATCTTTTTCGAACATTTCTAGAACGTCGATAAAGTTAGTACCTGGAATTGGATCACCACCAATACCAACACACGTAGACTGACCAAAACCAGCATCAGTAGTTTGCTTAACTGCTTCGTACGTTAAAGTACCAGAGCGAGAAACAATACCTACTTTACCAGGTTTGTGGATATGACCAGGCATGATACCAATCTTAGTTTGACCAGGAGTAATAACACCTGGGCAGTTAGGACCGATCATACGAGTACCTGTTTGATCTAGTTTGATTTTAACATCAACCATATCAAGTGTAGGGATACCTTCAGTAATACAAACTATTAGCTCGATGCCAGCATCGATAGCTTCTAAGATTGCATCTTTACAGAAAGGAGCTGGTACGTAGATAACTGAAGCAGTTGCGCCAGTTTCTTTTACAGCATCACGAACTGTGTTGAATACAGGAAGACCAAGGTGCGTTTGACCGCCTTTACCTGGGCTAACACCACCAACCATTTGTGTACCGTACTCAAGCGCTTGCTCTGAGTGGAAAGTACCTTGGCCACCAGTGAAACCTTGACAGATAACTTTTGTATCTTTATTGATTAATACAGACATTATTTGCCCTCCGCAGCAGCAACAACTTTTTCAGCAGCGTCTGTTAGTGATTCAGCAGCAATGATATCTAGACCAGAGTTCTTAAGAACTTCACGACCTAATTCAGCATTAGTACCTTCTAAACGTACAACTACTGGTACGGTTACGCCAACTTCTTTAACTGCGCCAATGATGCCTTCAGCAATCATGTCACAACGAACGATGCCGCCAAAGATGTTTACTAAAACAGCTTTAACATTGTCGTCAGAAAGAATGATTTTGAATGCTTCAGAAACACGTTCTTTAGTAGCACCGCCACCAACATCCAAGAAGTTAGCCGGCTTGCCGCCGTGTAGGTTTACGATGTCCATAGTACCCATTGCTAGGCCTGCACCGTTAACCATACAACCAACATTACCGTCTAGAGCAACGTAGTTAAGCTCGAAGCTTGCTGCGTGTGCTTCACGAGCATCTTCTTGAGATGGATCGTGGAATTCACGGATTTTAGGTTGACGGTAAAGTGCATTACCATCAATACCGATTTTGCCGTCAAGACAGTGAAGGTTGCCTTCATCTGTAATTACTAACGGGTTGATTTCAAGTAGTGCGAAATCAAAATCAGTGAACATTTTACCAAGACCCATAAAGATCTTAACAAACTGTTTCATTTGTACTGGGTTAAGACCCAATTTGAAACCTAGTTCACGTGCTTGGTAAGCTTGAGGACCTACTAACGGGTCGATCTCTGCTTTGTGGATAAGCTCTGGTGTTTCTTCAGCAACAGTTTCAATTTCAACGCCGCCTTCAGTAGACGCCATGAAAACTACTTTACGAGATGCACGGTCAACTACTGCACCTAGGTACAATTCGTTAGCAATGTCAGTACAGCTTTCTACTAAAATTTTAGCTACTGGCTGGCCTTTCTCGTCTGTTTGGTAAGTAACTAGGTTTTTACCTAACCAGTTAGCTGCAAACGCTTTTACTTCTTCGATAGTTTTAACTAGCTTTACACCGCCAGCTTTACCACGTCCACCTGCGTGAACCTGAGTTTTAACAACCCACATATCGCCGCCAATTTTTTCAGCAGCTGCAGCAGCTTCTTCAGGTGTATCGCAAGCGTAACCTGTAGAAACGGGTAAACCATATTCGGCAAAAAGTTGTTTTGCCTGATACTCATGCAAATTCATGATGCTTTATCCAATTTTTTATACTAAAAGAGCTGAATATTTTTTCAAATAAACAACTATCCCAAATTGCGCACCTAGTATAGATCCCAAGGCTTAACATGAAAACCCCAGTACGACCAAAGGCGCAAAAAAAAAGCTGTGAATGTTCATTCACAGCTTACATTTCATACAACTAGATTAAACATCTAGCAATAAGCGAGTTGGATCTTCAAGTAACTCTTTAATAGTTACTAAGAAACCAACAGATTCTTTACCATCAATGATACGGTGGTCATAAGAAAGTGCTAAATACATCATAGGTAGTATTTCAACTTTACCATTTACAGCCATCGGACGGTCTTGAATTTTATGCATACCCAAGATTGAAGACTGTGGCAAGTTAATGATAGGTGTAGATAGCAATGAACCAAATACGCCACCATTAGTAATAGTGAAATTACCACCCGTCATATCAGCAAGCGTTAGCTTACCATCACGACCTTTAAGTGCTAACTCACGAATACCTTTTTCGATTTCAGCAACAGATAGTTTGTCACAATCTTTAAGTACTGGAGTAACTAAGCCACGTGGAGTAGATACTGCAATGCTGATATCGAAATAGTTATGGTAAACAATATCGTCACCATCAATTGAAGCATTTACATCTGGAAAACGCTTAAGAGCTTCAGTTACAGCTTTCACATAGAAAGACATGAAACCTAAACGAATGCCGTGACGCTTTTCAAACGTTTCTTGGTACTGCTTACGAAGGCTCATGATTGGTCCCATGTTCACTTCGTTGAATGTAGTTAACATTGCAGTTGAGTTTTTAGCTTCAAGAAGGCGTGTCGCAATCGTTTTACGTAAACGAGTCATAGGTACGCGTTTTTGAGTACGATCGCCCATTGGTGCAGCTGGAGCAGAAGCTTCTGCTTTTTTAGCCGCTGGTGCTGGTGCTTTTAAGAAGGTATCAACGTCTTCTTTAGTTACACGACCATTTTTACCCGTGCCTTTAATTTTAGAAGCGTCTAGGCCTTTCTCAGCAATTAAACGACGAACTGATGGTGTTAACACATCTGAACTTTCGCTTGAATCTGCTGCTGGCGCTGCGTCTGCTTTTGCAGCTGGAGCCGCTGGTGCACCGCCTGCTTTAACCGAACCAATTACTTGCTCGCCTAATACAGTATCGCCTTCGCCATGAATGATATCACCCATGATGCCATCTTCTTGAGCTACTACTTCAAGAACAACTTTATCTGTTTCAATATCTACCAAGTTTTGGTCGCGTGTTACCGCGTCACCTGGTTGTACATGCCATGTAGCAATTGTTGCGTCTGCAACTGATTCTGGAAGTACAGGTACTTTAATATCCACTTCTTTACCTTCTGATGCTGGTGCTGATTGCGCCACTGGCGCGTCTTCTGATTTAGCTGGTGCTGATTCTTCTTTAGTTGAACCTTCACTTGCTGGCGCTGCATCAGCATCACCAAGTAAACCCATAACTTGGTCGCCAAGTACGGTTGCACCTTCTTCTTGTGATATTTCTGTTATTACACCGTCATGCTGTGCAACAACTTCTAAAACCACTTTATCTGTTTCAATGTCTACTAAGTTTTGATCGCGAGTTACTTTGTCGCCAACACTTACATGCCATGTAGCAACGGTAGCATCTGCAACCGACTCAGGAAGAACAGGAACTTTAATTTCTGTGCTCATTGCTTATCCTTTATTTTCTATAGTAAGCGCGTCGGCAACGAGCGCTTGTTGTTCTTTAGTATGTACTGACATGTAACCACACGCTGGTGATGCAGACGCTTTACGTCCTGCATATTTTAATTTAGCACCTTGTGGGATTGCATCAATAAAGTGATGTTGTGAACAGTACCATGCACCTTGGTTTTGTGGCTCTTCTTGACACCATACAAAATCAGTTACGTGTTGGTAGCGCTCTATAATTGTTTGCATTTCATCGTGTGGGAACGGGTATAACTGTTCAACACGTACAATTGCAATATTATCTTGCTCAAGCTTACGACGCTCTTGTAGTAACTCGTAGTAAACTTTACCGCTACAAAATACAACGCGCTCTACTTTCTCAGGGTTAATATCATCAACTTCGTCGATCATATTATGGTAAACACCGTGTGAAAGCTCTTCAAGTGATGAAGTTGCAAGCGGGTGACGAAGTAGCGACTTAGGCGTCATAACAATCAGAGGACGACGAAGTGGTCGAACTGATTGACGACGAAGCATAGCGTAAACTTGCGCCGGCGTTGAAGGAACACATACTTGCATGTTGTGATCAGCACATAGTTGCAAGAAACGCTCTAAGCGCGCTGAACTATGCTCTGGCCCTTGACCTTCGTAGCCATGAGGTAACAAAATTGTAAGCCCACATAAACGGCCCCACTTTTGCTCACCAGAACTTAAGAACTGGTCAAATACAACTTGTGCACCATTGGCGAAGTCACCAAATTGCGCTTCCCATATTACGAGAGACTTAGGTTCAGCGGTAGCATATCCATATTCGAACGCAACGACAGCTTCCTCAGATAAAACAGAATCAAAGACTTCAAATGTGCCTTGATCTTCACTTAAATGCTCTAAAGGAGTGTAAGTTGTACCATCGGATTGACCATGAACAACAGCATGACGATGAAAGAATGTTCCTCGACCTGTGTCTTGTCCTGTTAAACGAATGTCAGTACCTTCAGACGCAATTGTTGCATAGGCAAGAGTCTCTGCCATACCCCAATCAAGTGGTTTTTCACCTGTGGCCATTAGCTTACGATCGTCATAAATCTTTTTAACGCGAGATTGAGCTTTATGTTGTTCTGGGTAAGAAGCTACTTTCTCACCAAGAGCTTTTAGCTTCTCTACAGATACGCTAGCATCGTAGTCAACATTCCATTCATGACCAATATATTTGGCCCACTCAGAAGAATGCGACGTCTCTGGCTGTATTTCTGAAACAACACAGCTGCCTTCATCTAGTGCATCACGGTACTCATCAGCTAAGGCTTTAACTTCTTGTTCAGAAAAAGAGCCTTCAGCAATCAGTTGGTCTGCATAGATTAAACGCGGCACTGGATGCTTTTTAATTTTTTGGTACATGACAGGCTGAGTTGCATTAGGCTCATCAGCTTCATTGTGACCATGGCGACGGTAACAAACTAAATCAATTACTACGTCACGCTTAAACTGATTTCTAAAATCAAGAGCAAGTTGAGTAACAAATGCAACGGCTTCAGGATCATCAGAATTAACATGGAATATTGGAGACTGAACCATTTTAGCAATGTCAGTACAGTATGGCGTTGAGCGAACGTCATCTTGCTTAGAGGTTGTGAAACCTACTTGGTTGTTGACAACAATACGAATACTACCACCACAACTAAACGCATTAGTTTGTGACATGTTAAACGTTTCTTGAACAACACCTTGTCCAGCAATAGCAGAATCACCATGGATGGTAATAGGTAGTGCTTTAATGCCTGACTTATCACCTAAACGGTCGAGACGACCACGCACAGAGCCCATTACAACAGGGTTTACGATTTCTAGGTGAGATGGGTTAAACGCAAGCGCCATGTGTACATTGCCACCTTTGGTAGCAAAGTCAGACGAATAACCCATGTGATATTTAACATCACCAGAACCTAACGTTTCTTTATGTATACCAGCAAATTCATCAAATAATTCTGATGGGTTTTTACCAAGTACATTAACTAAAACGTTTAAACGACCACGGTGAGCCATACCAATAACAGCTTCTTGTTGGCCGCTTTCACCAGCGCGGTGAATAAGCTCTTTAAGCATTGGAACTAACGCATCGCCACCTTCAAGTGAAAAGCGCTTAGCACCAGGGAACTTAGACCCTAAATATTTTTCTAGACCATCTGCTGCAGTAAGCCCTTTAAGGATACGTAGCTTTTCATCTTTTGAGAATTTAGGCCTAGACTGGACAGATTCTAGACGTTGTTGTAACCAACGTTTTTCCTCTGTTGATGTGATGTGCATATACTCAGCGCCAATTGAACCACAATATGTAGTTTTTAGTGCTTGGTATAGTTCACCTAAAGGCATAGTATCGCGCCCTACGGCAAACGATCCTACGTTAAACTCGCGGTCAAAATCACTTGAAGATAGGTCGTGGTACTCTAGCTCTAAATCTCGTACACGCTCTCGTTGCCAAATACCTAATGGATCTAGGTTTGCATTTTGGTGCCCACGAAAACGGAAAGCATTAATAAGTTGTAGAACTTTAACCTGTTTAAGGTCACCGCCACTACCCTCTGCTACCACTACTTCTCTATGCTTGTTTTTTGCAAGCTGTGCAAACTGTGCTCGAACCTCTGAATGTTTTACTTCAACATCCACACCATCAACTTTAGGTAATTGTTCAAACACTTCTCGCCATTCGTCTGGCACAGAAGTCGCATCGTCTAAATACGCTTCATAAAGCTCTTCTACATAAGCAACGTTGCCGCCGTTTAAATGTGAAGATTCTAGCCATGCCTTCATCACACCTTCGTGCATTTATAAGCCCTTTTTTTTAGCGCAGAAATTAATAGTTATTATAACAAGATGGCTAATATAATTTAATATTAGCCATCTTACCTTTACTAAGCTATCAAACCGCTCGGTTTAGTAACATAGATTTGATTTGTCCAATTGCTTTGGTCGGATTAAGACCCTTAGGACAAACGCTAACACAGTTCATGATACTGTGACAACGGAACACACTGAACGCATCGTCTAAATCCGCTAAACGTTCTTCAGTTGCTGTATCTCGGCTATCAGCCAAGAAACGGTAAGCATGAAGAAGGCCTGCTGGACCAATGAACTTGTCTGGATTCCACCAGAACGAAGGACACGATGTTGAACAACATGCACACAAAATACACTCATAAAGCCCATCTAATTTATCACGTTCTTCAATAGTTTGAAGACGTTCGCCTGCTGCAGGCTGATCATTAATTAAATAAGGTTTAACTTTTTCGTACTGAGTGTAGAACTGACTCATGTCAATAACAAGGTCACGAACCACAGGTAAACCTGGTAATGGACGTACTACGATTTTACCTTTGCCATTTTTTTGTAGCGTAGATAAAGGAGTAATACATGCTAAACCATTTTTACCATTCATGTTAACACCATCAGATCCACACACACCTTCACGGCATGAACGACGGAAAGATAATGTAGGATCTTGTTCTTTTAGAAGAATAAGTGCATCCAACACCATCATGTCGTGACCTTCCTCTGTTTGCAAGGTGTATTCTTGCATACGAGGAGCGTTGTCAACATCTGGATTATAACGATAAACTGAAAATTGTACTTGTGCCATCGTCTATCTCCTAGTAAACACGTGCTTTAGGTGGGAAAGCTTCACGCGTTTTAGGCGCATAGTTTACATCACGCTTACTCATTTCATCCGTTACAGGATTGAATACTGAGTGACATAACCAGTTTTCGTCATCACGATCTGGGTAGTCAAAGCGAGAATGTGCACCACGGCTTTCTGTACGGAAGTTTGCAGCTACTGCAGTCGAGTAAGCTGTTTCCATTAAGTTGTCTAGTTCAAGACATTCGATACGCTGCGTATTGAAGTCTGATGATTTATCATCAAGACGAGCATGTTGCAGACGTTCGCGAATTTCTTTAAGTTCTTGAAGACCTGCAGCCATTGAGTCACCTTCACGGAATACCGAGAAGTTAAGCTGCATACATTGTTGTAGGTCTTTTTTGATTTGAACTGGATCTTCACCTTGGCCAGCCGTTGAATTTTCCCAACGATTGTAACGTGCAAGAGACGCTTCTAAGTCTGATTCTGAAGCAGCTTTAGATATTTCAACGTCATTTAGGTACTTACCTAAGAAGTTACCCGCAGCACGACCAAACACAACTAAATCAAGTAATGAGTTACCACCTAAGCGGTTTGCACCGTGTACAGATACACATGCAATCTCACCTACTGCAAATAAACCTTGAACTACTGTTTCGTTGCCTTGAGCATCGATTTGTAGCGCTTGTCCATTTACATTAGTAGGAACACCACCCATCATATAATGACAAGTTGGAATTACTGGAATTGGCTCTTTTGCAGGGTCAACGTGAGCAAATGTTTTAGCAAGGTCACATACGCCAGGAAGACGTAAGTTAAGTGTTTCTTCACCCAAATGGTCAAGTTTTAACTTAAGATGTGGACCCCAAGGACCATCACAACCACGACCTTCACGGATTTCAGTCATCATTGAACGTGCAACAACGTCGCGAGACGCTAAGTCTTTTGCGTTTGGTGCGTAACGTTCCATGAAGCGTTCGCCATCTTTATTTAAAAGATAACCGCCTTCACCACGACAACCTTCAGTTACTAGCGTACCAGCACCTGCGATACCCGTTGGGTGGAACTGCCACATTTCCATGTCTTGCATAGAAATACCAGCACGTGTTGCCATACCAACACCGTCACCAGTGTTAATGTGAGCATTAGTGGTTGATGCAAATATACGACCTGCACCACCAGTAGCTAATACAACAGCTTTAGATTTGAAGAAGGTAACTTCACCTGTCTCAATCTCAATTGCAGTACACCCTACTACATCACCATTATCGTTTTTAACTAAATCAAGTGCATACCATTCAGAGAATACATTTGTTTTGTTTTTAACGTTTTGTTGATATAGAAGGTGTAATAAAGCATGACCAGTACGGTCAGCAGCTGCTGCAGTACGTGCGGCTTGTTCACCACCAAAGTTTTTCGATTGACCACCGAAAGGACGTTGGTAAACACGGCCATTTTCAAAACGAGAAAATGGTAAACCCATGTTTTCTAATTCGGTAATAGCTTCTGGGCCAGTTTGACACATGTATTCAATAGCGTCTTGGTCACCGATAAAATCGGAACCTTTAACGGTATCGTACATATGCCATTCCCAGTTATCTTCGTGTGAATTACCAAGCGCAACCGTAATACCGCCTTGAGCAGATACAGTGTGTGAGCGCGTTGGAAATACTTTAGATATTAATGCACACGTTTTGCCAGATTCTGTAATTGCTAAAGCAGCGCGCATACCTGCACCACCTGCACCAATTACTACGGCGTCAAATTCACGAACAGAATATTTCACTTAAACACCCCATAATACGATTAGACCAATAGCTACGTAAGCAACGGCCATTAGGTTTAATACAAAACCTAAAACTGCACGAAGCTTTGCGCACTTAACATAGTCTGTAAGAACTTGCCAAAGGCCAATGCGGGTATGAACCATAATGCAAACAAGGGTAATTAACGTAAACCCTTTCATTGCTAGGTTAGAGAAGAGGCCTGTCCAGGCTTCGAAAGTGACTTCTGGCGTCGCTAAAAAATAGCCGATAATAAAAATCGCGTAAGCGCTGATTATTAATGCCGTGGTACGTAAAGATACGAAATCTTGTACACCATCACGTTTTAGAGTTGCTTGATTTAAAACCATATCCACACCCCTGCCAATACGGCAAACACAACACCAAGAGCCATTGAAACTTTAGCGCTGAGGTTACCTGATTCAAGTTCTTCCCAATGTCCCATATCCATAATCATATGACGGATACCACCAATAAGGTGATAACCTAATACAGAAACAGTGCCCCAAGCTATAAATTTGGCAATGAATCCGTTAAACAGACCCTTGACGAATTCAAAACTTTCAGCTGAAGAGAGAGACTCAGACCAAGCCCAAATGACAAACGTTAAAGCAAAAAATAATGCAACACCGGTGACGCGGTGAAAAATTGAAGCTTTAGCCGTTGCCGGCATAGATATAGTTGTTAGATCTAGATTTACAGGTCTTTGCTTTTTCACAGTTACTTGCCCATCTTTGCTCACAGTGGAGCTCATCTACTTGTTTTTCTAAAAACCCACCAAATATTACTGATGGAACTATCAAAATAAACGTACCAAAACAATTAAAGTTCACAAACCTGTAAATTTTAAGCTGTTAAGAATATGTTTACCCAAATACAATACGGTTTAAAACCACCGTTAGTATATATACCCACAGGGCTTTTTACAATTCTTGTTTATTTAGAGATGTTTGCGAATTAGCCAATAGTATTATATTTAATTAATACCGAATATTTATTATACATATATGCATAATGTTTATAAAAATTGACTTTAACCCCCTCTTTCACGTTAAAATGAGAAGATGTGCTTAAAACAGATTTCAGAACTTTAAAATCTAAAAATCAGAATAGATATCTTAATAGGAGATACATAACGATGGCAGATAAAAAAGCCACAGTCCAAATTGATGGACTAGATCCAATCGAACTTCCAATTTATCAAGGCACTGCTGGCCAAGATGTAATCGACGTACGTACGTTAGGTTCACACGGTCACTTTACTTATGACCCAGGTTTCATGTCGACTGGTTCTTGTGAATCTGCAATCACCTATATTGATGGTGGTAAAGGTGTACTACTTCACCGTGGTTACCCAATTGAGCAATTAGCTGAAGACTCAAATTACATTGAACTTTGTTACTTACTTTTAAATGGTGAGTTACCTTCTAAAGAACAATATGAAGTTTTTAAGAATGAAATCACTACAAGCACTATGCTTGACGAGAAAATTGCTAACTTTTTCCAAGGTTTCCGCTTTGACGCTCACCCAATGGCAATGCTTTGTGGCGTAGTAGGTGCATTATCATCTTTCTATCATGAAGACCTTGATATTACTGATGCTGAACAACGTAAAACAAGCGCAGTTAAGCTTGTTGCTAAGTTACCAACAATCGCGGCAATGGCTTATAAAACAAATATCGGCCAACCGTTTGTATACCCACGTAACGATTTAAGCTACGCAGAAAACTTCTTACACATGATGTTCTCTGTACCTGCTGAAGAATATAAAGTTAATCCAGTAACTGCAAAAGCGATGGATAAAATCTTTATGCTTCATGCAGATCATGAACAAAATGCATCAACTTCAACAGTTCGTCTTGCTGGTTCATCTGGTGCTAACCCGTATGCATGTATTGCAGCTGGTATTGCATCTTTATGGGGCCCTGCTCACGGCGGCGCTAATGAAGCATGTTTAAACATGTTAGAAGAGATTGGCTCTGTTGACCGTATTGATGAATACGTAGCTAAAGCTAAAGATAAAGCTGACCCGTTCCGCCTTATGGGCTTTGGACACCGTGTTTACAAAAACTTTGACCCACGCGCTACAGTAATGCGTCAAACGTGTCACGAAGTTTTAGCTGAGCTGAATATCCAAGATCCACTTCTTGATATTGCTATGAAGCTTGAGCAAATTGCGCTTGAAGACCCATACTTTGTAGAGAAAAAACTATACCCTAATGTAGATTTCTACTCTGGTATTATCTTAAAAGCGATTGGTATTCCAACAAGCATGTTCACTGTAATCTTTGCAATGGCACGTACTGTTGGTTGGATCACTCACTGGGATGAGATGCTATCTCAACCTGGTCATAAGATCAGCCGTCCTCGTCAACTTTATACTGGTTACACTCAACGTGACTACGTATCAACTGACAAGCGTTAATTAACGTTGGTTAGTTTAAAAAGGCCGCATTTTGCGGCCTTTTTTATTAACAACACTTGAGAATTATCATAAACCGATTACAATTCCTGCCTTAAAAACACTATGTAGATGAGCCATGCTTGCTTTAAAGTTTGATATAAATAAAATTAGAAACGACTTCCCAACATTAAATCAAACAATAAACGGCTGCCCGCTTGTTTATTTAGACTCAGCAGCAACCTCACAAAAGCCTCAATCAGTTATAGATACAATTACTGAATTCTATACGTTTCAAAACGCTAATGTACACCGTGGACGCCATACACTTAGCGAGCAAGCAACTTATGCATATGAACAAGTACGGGATAAAACTGCAGAGTATTTCAATGTATTTAGTAAAGAGATTGTATGGACTAAAGGCGCTACAGAAGCCATTAACTTGGTCGCTAACGGATTAAAAAAGCGCTTAAATGAAAGTCATACCATAATGATATCTCCGCTTGAGCATCATGCAAACATAGTGCCTTGGCAAATAGTGAGTCAACAAACGGGTGCTAAATTAATAGCGCTTCCACTAAATAAAAATGGCACGCTGAACACCAAAGAATGCTGTGAATTTATAAAAGAAACAAAACCTACCCTATTAGCTATTACACAAGCATCTAACACACTGGGTAATATCACCGATTTAAAACCACTTATTAGAGCTGCAAAAGACGTCAATTCTCTTGTTCTAGTGGATGGTGCACAGGGTGCACTGCATTTAAAACCCGATTTACGTGAATTAAACTGTGACTTTTATGTCTGCTCAAGCCATAAAATGCTCGGTCCAACAGGATTAGGTGTACTTTATGGTCGATATGAGCAATTAAATACCCTTGAGATTTACCAATCAGGTGGGGAAATGATCGATAAAGTGTACTTAACTCACAGTACTTATCGTCCTGCGCCTGCAAAATTTGAAACTGGAACACCAAATATCTCTGGAGTTTTAGGCTTTGGTGCCGCATTAGACTATTTAAATGAATTAGATCACGCAAAAATCCAGCAATATGAGCAAAAATTGTTTAGTTATGCCGCTCAAAAATTGGTAAAGATTGATGGTATTACAATATATAGCAACCTATCTGACAATATTGGTACACTCTGCTTCAACTTAAATGATGAACATCCTTATGATTTGGCAACTTTACTTGACGGGTACGGGGTTGCAGTAAGGAGTGGACACCATTGTACACAGCCATTAATGACACATTTAGGGCTTAATGGAACGCTAAGAGCGAGCTTTTGTTTTTATAATACCTATGAAGATGTAGATATATTCATTGATTCACTTAAAAAATGTATCGCTTTACTGGACTAAACGTCACTTTAATAGAATTAATTAGGATAACTCATGACAAATACGTTTAACAAAGTCACAGAATCTATAAAAAATGCGCCCGCTTGGCAGCAAAAATATCGTGAGATAATGCTTTTAGGAAAAACTTTACCTGTTTTAGCTGATGTTTTGAAGACTGATGATGCACTTGTACCAGGCTGTGAAAGCAAAGTATGGATGTTTGTTGAATTTGATTTAACAGAAAATACACTTGTTGTAATTGGTGACTCAGATACACGTATAGTAAAAGGATTATTAGCCATTATTTTAGCGCTTTACAATGGCCTCACACCAGAGCAAGTAGTGAATAAAAATGCGTATGAAGAATTTGAAAAGCTCGGCCTTATAAGCCACTTAAGCGCATCACGTGGTAATGGTATTAAAGCCATGGTTGATAAAATACAAACCATGGCACAACAAAAGCTTAGTTAGCAAAAACTAAGCTTGCGAGCGTTGTTTTTTATCTAGATATTTACGCACCGCTTTTGCCGCAACAAAAAAGCCAAAGCTTCCTGTGATCATAGTCACAGATCCAAAACCATTATTACAATCCATATTCATCGAGCCATCAGCACTTTGCTTTGCATGACATACGCTGCCATCGCTTCCTGGGTAAACCAATTGCTCTGTTGAGTAAACACAATCAATATTAAATTTACGTTTAGGATTATTACTAAAATTATATTGCTTACGCAAAATATAACGTACTTTTGCAAGCAATGGGTCTTGCGTAGTTTTGGCTACATCACCAAACGTTATTTGGCTAGGATCTGTTTGCCCGCCAGCACCACCAGTTGTAATTATAGGTAGTTTATTACGTTTACAGTGAGCAATTAATGCTGCTTTTTCTTTAACTGCATCAATACAATCAATTACATAATCAAAACCTTGAATATGCTCTTGAATATTATCAAGCGTAATAAAGTCATCTATTACATTAATTTGGCACTCTGGATTAATAAGCTCGCAGCGCGCTTTCATTGCATCTACTTTAGCTTGACCAATAGTGCCCGTTAACGCATGAATTTGTCTATTGACGTTAGTCGCGCAAATATCATCCAAATCAATCAATGTTATTTTACCAACACCAGTACGTGCAAGTGCTTCTGCTGTCCAGCTCCCTACACCACCAATCCCTACTACACAAAAATGTGCTTCTTGAAGCCAATCAAACTGTTGATGACCATATAAACGTTTAATACCACCAAAACGTATATCTGTAACTTTTTCGCTCATTTACCAATCCAGTTGCCATGGCGATTGCCATGCTTGAAAATCTTGATGTTTAATTAACGCCAAATACTCATCACCATTATCGGGTAATAAAGTTAGCTGTATTTGTTCACCTAGCCATAAAAAGCTCAATGCATATGCATGTAAATAGGTACGATTTGATGGCGTGCCTGAATACATTGCATCGCCTAAAATAGCAGAGCCAATACTTTTTAGTGCCACTCTTAATTGATGCGTCTTTCCTGAATAAGGCTTTAAAATATACCCTCTAAATCCCGGCTTATAACTTAGCGAATAAAATCGGGTGATTGCAGGGTTAAGCTTACTCGTTAGTAACTTAAACGAGCCACGGCGAGATTTAGCCATATCGCCTTTAATCCAACCTTGCTTCTTTTTTGGTTTAGCGTCACTAATCGCTAAATAAAATTTAGCAATCGCATGCTCAGTAAACATAACAGTAAAGCTGGCCGCAGCGGCTTTGTTTCGCGCTAAAATAATCAGCCCTGATGTCACTTTATCTAAACGATGAACGGCATAAAGCTTTTGCGCTAATTGTTGTTCGGCTAACACAACAAAGCCGGGGCCCTCTTCCGAATGAAAATTAAGACCCGCTGGCTTTTCTAAAATATAAAAATCGTTATGTGTAAAAACGATTTTTAATATTTTACTTACTTGTTCACTCACGCGCTTGTACTTTTAATATGCGCTATCACTTTCGCTAAGTCATCGGGCGTATCGACACCTGCATGAGGGGCTATTTGAGCTTGTTCTATTTTGATTTTATAACCATGATACAACACACGTAACTGCTCAAGCGATTCAAGTAGCTCAAGTGGCGATACGCTCAATTCTATATATTGTTTAATAAAACCCGCTCTGTACGCATAAATACCTACGTGGCGCTGAAATGGCGCTAAATTAAGAGCACTGCTGTCATTCATCATTGTGCTTCTATCAAACGGAATACTTGCACGAGAAAAATACAGCGCATTTTTATTTATATCGCTAACCACTTTAACGGCATTAGGATTAAATACTTCATCACGCTCTTCAATAGCAACACTTAACGTTGCCATTGGTGCTGTTGAATCACTTAATAGTGCAGCAACTTGAGATACGTTTTCTGGCGCAAGTAAGGGCTCATCGCCTTGTACATTAACCACAATTGTATTGCTGTCGAGATCAAGTAAATCAACTACTTCGGCTAAACGCTCAGTACCCGATTGGTGATCTTCGCGAGTCATTACAACATCACTAGTAAATAAACTTACTGCATCAAACACTTTTTGATGATCGGTTGCTATAACCACTTTACTTGCACCTGATAAACATGCTTTTTCGTAAACATGTTGAACCATTGGCTTACCGCAAATATCAGCAAGCGGCTTACCAGGTAGTCGGGTTGATGCAAAACGTGCAGGAATTACAACTACGAATTCCACTTTTCAACCTCTTCTAAAGATAACTCACGTGCTTCGTTTTCAAGCAATACTGGAATATCATCTTGAACGGGGTAAGCAAGCTTAGCTGCAGTACTAATTAGTTCGTTGTTTTCTCTATCAAAGCGTAATTTACCCTTACAAACTGGGCAGGCAATTATCTCGAGTAATTTTGTATCAAAGGCCATTGAGTATTCCTTTTTCTTTTAATAATGAATTTAATGTGTTTATTACGCTATCGGAAGGCTCTGCATCTACAGGTAAATAATACCAATTAGGTTTTGCAAAGGACTTACATTTAACCGCGTCTTTTTCGGTCATTATAATGCAATCATCACCAAACTGAATAAAATCATCTGCTGTATAAGCATAATGATCTCTAAAGTGATGAGTCGACAATAGCTTAATATTTTGTGCTTCTAATGAGTTTTCAAACCGTTTAGGGTTCCCAATTGCACTTATTGCATGTGCCTCGCTTACGTTACTTTTTGCGTCATCACTTGAATTAACTAAGCGAAGGTTACTTACTTGCAGCACGTAGCTATTATTAGCCTGACCGCCATTTTCAATTACTATATCAACACTTTGTAAGCGTTTAGTTGTTTCGCGTAGTGGCCCTGCGGGCATAACAAAACCATTACCAAAGCGGCGTTCACTATCAACAATACAACACTCAATGCTACGAGGCATTTTATAATGCTGCATCCCATCATCAGAAATAATGACATCTAGCGTATGATTTTTTTCTAATAAATCGATATTGTGTTGTCTATTAGGGCCAACAGCTATTGGGCACTTTAAACGATGGTATAAAAGTACAGGCTCATCTCCAGCCTGTTGGGCGTCAACAACTGAAGTGACTAACAGCGGGTAATTATCTGATTGCCCACCATAACCTCTACTAATAATACCCACTGATAAACCTTGCTGTGTTAAATGACTATACAGCCACAAAACAAAAGGCGTTTTACCATTACCGCCAACGCTTATATTGCCAACTACAATTACAGGCGTTTTGCACTCAAAAGATTTAAGTATTTTAGCGCTGTATAAGTATTTTCGAAATGACGATACAACCCAAAACAAAGCACTTAATGGTAATAACAGTAAAGTAATTAGACCAAATGGTTTATACCAGCTTTGCTCTATTTTGCTCACGCCTGATCACCAAACTGCATTTTGCAAAGTGCTGAATAAGTACCGTCATTTGCTAATAAGCTACTATGATCGCCACTTTCTATCACACGACCGTTATCAATAACATAAATTCGGTCACTGTTTTCAATAGTAGATAAGCGATGTGCTATAACAATAGAGGTTTTATCTTTCATTAGCGTTTCTAACGCTTGCTGAATAAGCTTTTCTGATTCGGTATCAAGTGCTGATGTTGCCTCATCTAAAATCAAAATAGGTGCATCTTTTAATATTGCACGCGCTATCGCTATTCGCTGGCGTTGGCCACCGGAGAGCATTACGCCATTTTCGCCTACCATGGTGTTTAATTGCTCTGGCAAGTCTTTAACAAATTCCCACACGTGCGCTTGTTTGGCAACTTGTTCTAACTCTTCAACAGACACATCGTGCTTTATGCCATAACAAATATTGTTAGCAATCGTGTCGTTAAATAACACAACCTGCTGAGAGACTAAAGCAAATTGGCGACGCAGATCAGTTAATTTATAGTCCTGCAGTGCTATGCCATCAAGTAAAATTTCACTCGGTAACTCTAAGTCATAGTAGCGTGGTAACAAGTTAGAAATTGTCGACTTACCTGAGCCTGAGCGCCCAACTAAAGCAATACTTTCACCCGCCTCAATCGTTAGCGACAAATCGTTTAATACGGCTTCATCTTTCGTTGGGTACTTAAAGGTTACGTTCTTAACTTCAATTAAACCTTTAACTTTATCAACCGAAACAGTGCCTGTATCTTTTTCCATTTCTTCGTCTAAAACTAAAAATATACTTTGCGCTGCAGAGATACCACGTTGCATATCACTATTCACATTGGCAAGTTGTTTTAGCGGACGAAGTAACATCATCATTGAGGCAATTAATGCCATGAAGTCACCAGATGTAATCGTATCAATCATTGATGGCAACGACACCGCCCACAAAATAACTGCCATGGCACTTGCCGCTAAAATTTGAATTATAGACACACTAAGCGCTTTAGTTGCGTCCATTTTGATACGTTGCTGACGATTATGATTATTAATTTTCGAGAAGTGATTAATCTCTTGATCTTGACCACCAAAACCATGAATAACTTTATGTCCGCTCAGCATTTGTTCTGAGCTACGGGTAACTTGCCCCATGGCAGATTGAATGTTTTTAGAAATGTGGCGAAAACGTTTAGAGACGACGGCGACAATAATAGCAACAAGTGGGATGATCACTAAAAATATCAGTGATAGTTGCCAACTGGTATAGAACATTACCGCAAGTAAAAATACAACAAATGCACCTTCTCGAACCACGATTAGCAACGCTTTGGTTATTGCTTGTTGAACTTGTTCTGTATCAAATGTGATTTTTGAAATTAAATCTCCCGTTGAGTTTTTGTCATGAAAAGAAACGGGTAAGTGCAATATGTGCTCAAATAACTCTTGGCGTAAAGAACGTACAACTTGGGAGCCTACATAACTTAAGCAGTAGGAAGACATAAAGTTAAAAACACCACGCCCTAGAACTAACGCGATAACAACAAAAGGAGCGTACTTTAAAACTTCTGTATTACGCTGGTTCAAACCTTGATCAATAAACGGCTTCATTAATTGAATAAATAAAGCATCCATTGCTGAATAGCCTATCATCCCAATAATTGCGACAAATGCGACGCTTTTGTAGGTGCCAACATATGAGACAAGACGTTTATAAATTTGTGTAGTACTTTGATCCATAACACTCTCTAAATACAGTAACAATCTGTATTGTATCCTCCGATGAGATAAAACTAAACGTCAATCTTTGATAAACCAGTAACTTTCCTGCCCTCTTGCTGTTTCTATAGACAAATTCTTTGCATAAAATTTAATACTGATTTGCCCCTCAACGCCTGTCGTAAATTGCTGAGCGTTTATTTGGTTATAACGTTCGACGACAAGAGGCTTGGGGAATTCCCATTGCCCTTTATAGGCACTTGAATGAATAACTACTTTAGGAGCCACGTTATTAATAAAATTAACACTTGAGGATGTATCGCTGCCATGATGCGGGCTTAACATTACTGTACTTTTCAACGATTTATTATCCGCTAATAGCGATGCTTCACGCGCCTTTGATATATCACCGGTAAGTAACACGCTATGGGTATTATCTGATACCCTAACAACGCATGAATCATCATTTTCATTTCCAAACCCTTTTGTACTAAAGCTTTGTACTTTTAATCCAGCAAAATCAATGTTTATGACTTCACATACATTATGTGTATTTTTAGGATGAAATTGTTGTAATGTTTCACCAAAGCCAGCATCTATGAAATGTTGTAATCCTCCAGCGTGATCATTATCTTCATGACTTAGAATCGCCGTTTTCACTGTTAAATTATTTGCTTTAATATAAGGCAATAAAATACTTCGCGTACGGCTAAAGCGATTGAAATAACTGGGGCCAAAATCATAAATAAGCACTTGATTATCTTTTTCAATTAATGCCATAAGTCCATGCCCAACATCAAATACATGTAGTTGCCACTTAGACTTTTCTGTTAGCCAATAATTTAATAAAAGCGTTATTGCGGGAATAAAAGCGAGCCATTTATAAGGAAGAAAATAAACCATCAACATAATAATATAAGTAAAAACGACAAATATTGAGTCAATTCTGCCAGTCGTTATCCACCTTAACGATCCTGGTATTTCATTAAGCAATTTAAATAGCGCATATAAGCCTGTATCAAACAGGTTTATTAAAATACTTATATCTAAGAAAATACTCAGTAATGTAAAAACAATTAAAAAAGGTAAGATAATGATTGAAAGCAGCGGTATAGCAATTAAGTTTATTATCAAACCTGCAATACTTACCCCATTAAAAAAATAGAGTGAAAGTGGCAATAAACCAATAAATAACGCTATTTGAATAACAAACAGTGAAATAACTTTGTTTTTTATGCGAGTGTTTAATATTGGTAATTTATTAATAACTGTAAAAATGATAGCAACCGCTAAAAATGAAAAGTAGAGACCTGGATTGAGTAAATTAAATGGGTTAACAATAAGAACAATAACCAAGGCAAATAAAATGCTCCGCCAACGCAGCGGCTGCTTAGCAAGAAAATACAATAATAAATAACAACCCAGCATGATAAGCGCTCGCGTTGCCGATACTAAAAAGTCACTTAAGTACACATAAACCAAGGCTACTAAAAATCCGCATGAACTGTAATAAAGAGTCAGGTTGAATGATTGCCCAATCGAAGAATTAATTTTTGCAAAAATGAATCGAGTAAATAGATAACCGAAGCTAAAAATCAAACCAATATGTAACCCCGATATAGCAAGTAAATGACTTAGCCCAAGAGATTGCATTAATTGTTTATCAGCGTAGCTCATCAAAGATTTTTCACCGCTAAGCAATGCATAATAGAGCCACTGTAGTTTTGTATCCGTATAAGTGTTTTTAAGGAAGTGTTGATAATCTAAAATTATGCTTTGTTTGTCGCTATTTATAATATTAAGATTTTTATTAAGCACTTTACCTTTAAATAATATTCTACTTATAAAAGCATAACGTTCATTATCAAATACATTAAAATTTTTATTACTACGAAAATGTTTTAAATGAATTAAAGCAGAAAATTCATCACCTACTATTAAAGGCTGTGCAGAATTAACACTGAGCATTGCTTTGGGTGTTCTAAAATCCGAAAAATTACTCCCTTCTAATGCCACTATTTTAACTTTAATATATTGAGGTTTTTTGTCAGAAATAACCTCTTCAACAATTAATGTAGAATCAAGTGCATACTTTTCATCCGGTTTTGGTATTTCAAAACTATAAAAAACGTAAAAATGCAGACCAACGAAGCAAATTGCACAAATAAAGCCTAACAATACATTTAAAAACGGCTTAAAATAAGCGCTCACTATAACAATGAAAATTGTGAATACTGTAAATTCGAGAGTTTGATAATAAAATACGGTTGCTATACAGCCAATTACAAACCCAAGACTTATCCACACTGATGTAAATGGTTGCTTTAAATGGCTAAAAAAACGATCCAAAGATTTTTACCTGATCCAAATAAAATTAGACATCATAAATCACTAAGAATATTTGGACGCCTTTTACAAGATGCAAATCTTTGGCATTTAAATAGACGTTCTGCTCGAGGTGCATTTGCAGTCGGGTTATTTTTTGCTTTCATCCCTGTTCCTTTTCAAATGGTTTTAGCAGCAGCCGGCGCTATATTATTTAGAGTTAATTTACCTATCTCAGTAGCATTAGTATGGCTTACAAACCCTCTAACTATGCCCCCTATTTTTTATGGCTCATACTTAGTGGGTACATTAATACTTAATCAGCCTGAGCAACACTTTGTATTTGAAGCTAGTTGGTCTTGGTTTCTAGAGAGCATAGAAACTATTGGTCCTGCATTTTTACTAGGTTCGTTAGTATGTGCTTCTATTGCATCAATTATCGGCTATTTTGGTATTGATATTATTTGGCGCCGTTCTGTTAAAAAGGCATGGTTATCGCGAAATAATTAGTAGCGTTAAAGCTAAATAATAATTATAAGATTCATGGCAATCCTAATCTTATAAAATATTATAGACGAAAAAAAACCAACTTTATTAAGTTGGTTTTTTTTATAATCAATATTAGTAAACTTTAAAAGCGAAATATACGTCTTAAGCCAACTAATGGTAATAGCAATAATGTATACCAAGGAAAGCTAGCAGAGTTACGCTCATACACTTCTGCTTCTACTGGAGCACAGTTTTCTACTTCACCATTTGCAATTGGCGTTAACTTAACTGCAACTGCAATACTTTCGTATTCAATTTCACCATTGATATCAGTTACAACACCGCCTAAAGAATCAAGTTTTTCAACTGTCTTAGTCGCAGTACCAAATATTTCATTATTTTCATTGATAGCTGTTGCTTCAACCATTGAGTAAGCGTAGTCAGTTTCGCCATCAGTGTCATAACAAGGCAGTAAATCATTCAAATTAGTGATTTTATCTTCACCAATTTTGTAAATAAAGGCTTCTTTAAGTCGTGAGCTATCAGATACACCCACTTCACCTTCGCCTACAATATATCCTTGATTATTTATATCGTTGCCATAAGAACTTGAACTTGAAAAATAATCAGTTGGAAAAACTGTATTACCTGTTTCGATGTCATGATAGAAGAATTTATTACGAAGAGTACCTTCAATACGCTTTGTCGCATAACCTGTAATTACATCATTATCATTAATAGCGATTGATTTACCAGCCTGCCAATCGTCTTCTTGATTAATAAAGTCAGTGACTGCACCGTCTTTAAAATAGACTGGCATTGTAAGAATCGTATCATCATTTTTGTAATAACGCGTATTTGATGAACCTACAATTGTACCGTTGTTGTTCACTGCTAAAGCAGTACTCGTAAATGCGTCATCTTCCGTTTCACCTTCATCAGGTGTAAGTGCCATACCAAGCTCTTCAACAGAAATAATATTTAACGATTCATCAAGTTCCCATTTAACAGCACGCTTATTAAATAAGCCTCGTGAAATATTAGAATTTAATAAGTTGATACACACTGATGTTGGTTCGTCTTCATTATCACAGTTATCATCAATATTATCTTGTCTGTCATCAGGAATACTTGTAGAGATATTACCTACAACAGTGTAACCACTATTTGTTTTGACTATATCGTTAGCGCGGCTTGTGCCGCCGTATTCATTAAACTCAGGCTCTAACTCAACACTTATACTGCCATCAGCACTTATTACAATCCCACGTTCTATAAACTCATGTGTGAACCACGTTTCTGCATCATCTTCACCATCAGGTGTAAAAGACACTTTATCGTAAGGAGCACCGCCCCAACCAACAGTAACGCCGTCTTCACTTACAGCATTAAAAAGGTTAATAGTTGAACGCGTTAAGCCATCATAATCAACAGATGCAACATCAAATAACGGTTGCTCTGTTACTTGTGTGTCATTGTACTTTATGCCAACTAATGAGCTTAATTTTTGATATTCAAAATTTGTAGAAATTGAAGATAAAAAACTAACCATGAAAGTATGTGCATCAGAATTAGTAAGTACTGCATCATTATTTTCAATGTCATCAAGTGTAAAGGTAATCTCTTTATCACTTAAATCAAATGCAGCCTCTGTATTATCGTAGCTATTTTCAATAATATTTTCAGTAAAATCTATATAGCTGATATCAATAGGTAAATTGTATAAACCATTTGCGAAACCAATAATATGCCCGCTTTCGCTTACATCTGTTACATAAGAATATTTAGCGTCTTCAAGAGTCCCTAATTCACTTAACTGGTACGTAGCACTTGTTGCTGAAGTGCTTAATGTCGCTAAAATACTGGCAGCGAGTAATTTATATTTCATTTTAGTCCTTACTACTGATTCTGTAATTCTTCAAGTTCTTCCCAGCGCTCAAGCGCAGCTTCAAGGTCAGACTCAAGTTGTGCCAAATGGTTCAATGCTTTAGTTGTTACATCACTCTCTTGTTTAAAAAAGTCTGAGTCACTAACTACAGCTTGTTGAGCTTCAATTTCAGCTTCTAGTTTTTCCATTTTATTCGGTAGTTGCTCTAATTCAAGTTTTAATTTGTAAGAGAGTTTATTTGTTTTAGCTGCAGGTTTAGCAACTGGAGCGACTACTTTTTCAACTTTTTTTACTGGTTGCTGCTGCGTTTTTTTTTCTTGTTCAGCTAAATAGTTAACGTAAGCCTCATAGTCGCTATAGCCACCTACAATATCTGTAACTTTACCGTTACCTTCAAACGCCCATACACTTGAACATGTATTATCAATAAATTCACGGTCATGGCTTACAATCAGCACTGTACCTTGGTATTGATTAATGATGTCCTCTAGTAACTCTAACGTTTCAATGTCCAAGTCATTCGTTGGCTCATCGAGAACAAGTATATTAGATGGTTTTAAAAACAGTTTAGCTAATAGCAGTCTATTTTTTTCACCACCAGAGAGTGCTTTAACAGGGGTTCGAGCGCGTGCTGGCGGGAATAAAAAGTCTTGCAGGTAACCTAAAACATGGCGTGAACGACCGCCCATCATCACTTCTTGTTTACCTTCGGCAACGTTATCTTGAACTGTTGCTTCTTCATCAAGTTTTTCACGATATTGGTCAAAGTAAGCAAACTCTAAATTAACACCTTGCTTAGTTATGCCGCTATCTGGTTCTAAATCACCAAACATTAGCTTTAATAGTGTTGTTTTACCAATACCATTTGGGCCTACTAGACCGATTCTGTCACCGCGCATTACCAGTGTAGAAAAATCATCAGCAATAACTTTGTCTTTAAAGGCATGACAAAGATTCTTAGCTTCAAATACTAACTTACCAGAGCGATCTGCTGTTTCAATATTAAAGTCAGTTTTACCAACTTGGTCAACACGTTGCTTACGCTCTGTACGAAGCTGTTTTAACTCACGAACTCTACCTTCGTTACGCGTTCTACGCGCTTTAACACCTTGGCGGATCCATGTTTCTTCTTCGGCTAAACGCTTATCGAACAATGCATTTTGGCTTTCTTCTACTTTTAAATCATGGGCTTTTTGCTCTAAGTACGTAGCGTAATCACCAGGGTACGAAATAAGCTTACCACGGTCTAAATCTAAAATACGCGTAGCAACAGCACGAATAAACGCACGGTCATGCGATATAAATACAATACCGCCTTTAAATTCTTTTAAAAACTGTTCAAGCCACATGACGCTTGCCATGTCTAAATGGTTTGTTGGCTCATCAAGTAATAATAAATCAGGCTCACTAACAAGTGCACGTGCAAGTGCTACTTTACGTAACCAACCACCAGAAAGAGACTCAAGTTTAGCTTCTGGCGTTAATTCTAATTGTGTTAGCACTAATTGAATTCGGCTATCAAAGCGCCAGCCATCAGCCGCTTCTAATTGATTTGATAAACGTTCAAGCTTGTTTAATAACTTATCAGTACACACTGTTTGCAACTCATTACTTACATGATGAAAATCAATTAGTAAGTTTGCAATCTCAGGCATACCTTGCGCAACGTAATCAAATACAGTGCCATTTGCGCCTTTTGGTGGATCTTGTTCTAAACGAGAAATTCTAATCCCGCCTAGCTGATTTATTTCACCATCATCTAATACAACTTCGCCATCAAGCACTTTTAATAGAGTTGACTTACCCGCGCCATTTCGACCAACAACACACACTCTTTCGCCACTTTCTATAACGGCATCTGCTTTGTTAAGCAAAGCATGCGTACCAAAAGCAAGTTGTGCTTTTAAAATTCTAATTAAATCCATAGTTCTTATTTGCTCTTATTCTGCTTGTGCTAAAAATTCGCGCACAGTGTGTAAAGTAAAAGGCCAAAATAATTGCTCGCCTTTTTCACTTTTTAATACAGGAATAGTAATTTGATACTCAGCTATAAGCTGCTCATCAGTCATAATATCGATTAGTAATAACTCACTCGTATTACTAAGTACCTCAGTGATAAGTTGCTCAGCTTGCTCGCACAAGTGGCAACCATCAGTGTGGTATAAAACCCATTTAGCCATGTGTGATTAACCAGCTATTATGGATTTTTTTATTACGTTTAAAGTCTGGTGATAACGTTTTATCTGAAATATTAATGGCTTTTAAACCTAAACCAATCAGACCAACTTCATCTATCACAAAGCCACGTTTGTTATTAGAGAAAATTAAGGTACCTGATGGGCTTAAAATCTTTTTAACCCACGTTAATAATT
Organism: Pseudoalteromonas sp. NSLLW24; assembly: GCF_015864725.1. Taxonomy (NCBI): domain Bacteria; kingdom Pseudomonadati; phylum Pseudomonadota; class Gammaproteobacteria; order Alteromonadales; family Pseudoalteromonadaceae; genus Pseudoalteromonas; species Pseudoalteromonas sp. NSLLW24. Next base: position 50,043 of record NZ_JADYWQ010000015.1, read on the forward strand.
TAATGTGATCGCTCTGTACATCAAACGCGTCTTTCATACGTTTTGAGTTTGAAAACGTTGGAGGATCTAAAAATATCAAATCATATTGCGCTGTTGCGTGCTCTAACCATTTTAAACAATCTGCTTGTTCAAAACGGTATCGTGTATTACTAATACCATTTAAATCAAAGTTATCTTGGCCCCATTTTAAGTAGGTCTTTGATAAATCGACTGTAGTAATGGCTTTGGCACCACCAAGAGCAGCATGTACAGAAGCTGTACCTGTGTATGCAAAAAGGTTTAAGAAACGTTTATCTTTAGCATTTTCTTGAATATAACGGCGCATTAAGCGATGGTCTAAAAACAAGCCTGTGTCTAAGTAGTCAAATAAATTAACTTTGAACTTAGCACCAAACTCTTCAACAACCATAGTACGGTTTTGTTTAGACATAGCGGTGTACTGATCTTCGCCCTTCTGCTTTTTACGTACTTTTACAGCAATGTTTTCAGGTGAAATCTCAAGCTGTTGAGCCGTTAAACTTATTACGTCTTGCAGGCGTTTTTCTGATGTTTTTTCATCAATTTCTTTAGGCGCTGCATATTCAAAAATTACAGCAGAGTCGCCATAAATATCTACAGCAACATTGTATTCAGGGATATCCGCTTCATAGACGCGATAAGCATCTATTTTATTTTGTTTAAGCCAGTTTTTTAAGCCTTGCTTATTTTTTTTCAATCTATTTGCAAATGACGTTGAGCCTTCAAAATTGAGTGCTTTTTTGTCATCTGTGGTCAAACTTACTTGCTTATCATCTAATTGATATAAGTTAAGTTCTACATCAAGCGGGCCATTTTTAAATTTATAACGCTTGAGGCGCACAAGTTTTAAAAGTTTAAATAAGCTCTCGTCCATACCCAATAAGGCAAGTTTCCAGTGATTGAAGTGCTTTTTAAAGCCAACGCCTAAATTACGGTGTAAATCAACAAGCTCAGCCATAGAGCCAATACGCTCACCATAAGGTAAGTTTGAAATTACAACACCCGGTAATTTTGCAACAGCTGTAAGTTTAGTTGCATCACTTTGCTTAAACTTAATCACGTCGTCAAGCTCGGCTCGTTTAGCATTATCAATTGCTTTACTTAATACTTGCTCATCGTAATCGTGGCCAATTAACCACAATTTAGGATCAGTAATATTAGCGAGTAACTCTTCTTTAAGCTCTTTAAACTTAGCGGCTCTAAAACTGGGTAAACGCTCAAAAGCAAAACCTTCACGGAATAATCCTGGCGCTTCGTTTCGCGCCATACCGGCAGCTTCTATCAAAATAGTACCCGCACCACAACATGGATCGAATAAAGGCTGTTTTACATTTTCAAGCCAGCCACTTCGCTTAATTAATGCAGCAGCTAAGTGCTCTTTAATTGGCGCTTTACCTTGGCCTTGGCGGTAACCACGTTCTGACAAACGAGGACCTGAATAGTCAATATACATCGATACGCCGTAACGATTTAATCGTGCAACTACGCGCACGTTAGCATCTTGCTTATCAACGTTAGGACGTTGCTCGTATAAATCATTAAAATAGTCAACAATCGCATCTTTGATTACAAGACCCGAAAATTGCGTGTTTTTTAATGAGTCATTGGTACCGTTGAAGTCGACAGCGAATGTTTGCGTAGGTCCAAACCATTCTTGCCAAGGTTGCGAGCGCGCAAAATTATACAGGCTATTTTTGTCATCTACGCCTTCTTTTTCTTCAATAAGCATAAGCACACGCGTTGCAAAACGAGTTGATAAACAAACCTTTTGCGCAAGTAATGAGTCAGCCTCAAAACGAACAGAACCAACAGTTTGCTTAGACACGGTTGCGCCAAGTTCTGTTAGTTCATCAACCAATAAATTTTCGATTCCGATAGAAGTAAGTGCGATAAATTGCAAAGTAATAACCCTTAATAGCTAATTGCGCAGGATTATAACATAGGTTGGGCGACAAACACGCCATAAAGACACGCTTAAGGCTTAAATTTGGTTAGGCGGTTTGACTTTGATATTGCTGATTTAGAATGGGGTGTACTCGATTATTCAAAATACGGATTACTTCAAATTGCGCTAAAGATAAGTTTTCGTCTAATTTAAAGGTTTCACTTAAATTCAAACAAATAGATGCATCAGGACAATGCTCTACAATTAAAAAATCACCTGACTGCGCTTTAGATGTTAATTTTACTATTGCCTCTACGCTTGGCTCTGTCCCTGTGTATTCTTCAAAAAACCAACTTTTTGCTAAAACGGGTTTTAAGTGATACTTAACAGCAGTTGCATTTAATGATATTTGACAAATTTGAGCCGCAGACCACAATTCAAATCCATCCAGATAATTATAAACTTGTTCGTAAAATGCAGCATCTTCGAGACTAAAACGTGGATTTTTAAAAACAGAATCGGTGAGCTGTCTTAACTTATAAGGCGTGCATAATTGCATGTCGTCATTTAAATCAAGTAACAAACGATTTTTATCAGGACAAGTAATCCACTGCCATTGCTTTGATGCTTGTAACATTTACTCCTCCTTGGGTATATTGAATAATTATTGCTCAGAGTATAACCGCTTTTGACCACTTTTAAAATGTTTGCTTAGAACATTTAGCTAACGATCAAAAGCTTAGATAACTGATCCTTATAAGCCGTTAACGATCGACTTTACCAATTGTGGACCTTTGTAGATGAACCCAGTATAAACCTGAACTAAATTTGCGCCTGCATCTAACTTTTCTTTTGCAGATGTAGCATCATCAATACCGCCGACTCCGATGATTGGTAGCTTACCTTGTGTTAAGCGTTTTAGTTCACTTACTACCTCTGTAGAGCGCATTCTAACAGGGTGACCTGATAAACCGCCCGCCTCTTGTGCATATTGCTGCCCCATGACTGCGGCTCGTTCAAGCGTTGTGTTTGTGGCAATTACACCATCAATTTTATTATTTAAAAGTGATTCACTTACTTGCTCTATTTGTATTTGATCGAGATCCGGTGCAATTTTTACAAGCATAGGAACTTGCTTATTATGCTTTGCAATTAAATCTAACTGTTCATTTTTAAGACTTTGCAACAAATCGTCAAGTGCAGCACCGTATTGTAAATCACGAAGCCCTGGGGTATTTGGTGATGAAATATTTACCGTAATGTATGAGGCATGCTCAAATACTTTACGCATACAATGAATATAGTCATCTTTACCTTGCTCGTTAGGTGTATCTTTATTTTTACCAATATTGATACCGAGTATGCCACTGTACTTTGCTGCTTTTACATTTTCGACTAAATTATCAACACCTTTATTATTAAAACCCATACGGTTAATAATTGCGTTTGACTCTGGAAGTCTAAAAATACGTGGCTTATCATTACCAACTTGAGGACGCGGTGTAACCGTTCCAACTTCAATAAAACCAAATCCCATTTGGCTAAATGCATCTATACATTCTGCATTTTTATCCAGGCCAGCGGCAAGCCCTACTGGGTTTTTAAATTCAAGACCTAAAAAGTTTACGGGTTTATCTGAAACACTTTGTGACCAAGCTATATTTAGAGGCGTATTAGCAAAACGACGAAGATTATTAAGTGCGAACTCATGCGCCCACTCCGCATCACGGGTAAACATAAAACGGCGAGCTAAATCATAAAACATCAATATAATCCTCTTTTTAAATTTCAGACAAAAAAATACCTCAGACAAGGCTAAGGTATTGTATAACAATTTTAACAATCAGTTATTTATTTACTAAACAAATAACTGATTAAAGCTAAATTATTTTCCTGATGTATCACAGTTGTGACTTAATAACATAAGTTCACGAAGTGCAACTGAGAACTTAGCAAAGTCATGGCTTTGTGATGTTTTAAACTCAGCCAACATTTGTTTCCAACGCTGAAGTAATAAATCTTGGCTATCCATCCACTCATCTATTTGACTATCAACATCGCTCTCGTCACCTTCAAAGCTATTTAGCACCACTTCAGATAACGTACGTTGCTGCCAATCAAGCTCTTCACGGTAAGATGAACGAGCAAGTGCTTGCCAATGATTTGCTACTGGTTGCTTAGTTATTTGCTCTAAGAACCAATGCAGACCCATTCTCGCGCCTAGTTTAAAGTAAGTATTCGATACCATCGAAATACTCTTACCTGAATTATTAGCAACCTCAGCTAAATCCATCACAGAGAATAAGCTTGATAACGAAACAATACGCTTAGCTATATCTGCAGGAACGCCGGCATCAATTAACTTATTAGCTTCAATTACAATACGGTCATTTTCTTTTTCAATCATGTATGTATTTAAATTATCGCTTAAATCTTTAAACGTTGGCGCAAAGAATTCAATTCCTTGTTCAATCGTTTGTGACTTATTACGATGACGTAAGAACCAGCGCGTAGTACGGCGAACAGTACGACGAAGTTGGTAAAGCATTTCAGTTTGTACCGCTGCTGGTATTTTATTATCCAGTGCGCTGATAGAAGACCATGTATCGCGCATTTCAAATATTTCGCTAGCAATTGAGTAACACATTGCAATTTCAGCTTCGTTGGCACCGGTTTCTTCATGCATACGTACCATGAAGTTTAAACCCATATCATTAACGATACTGTTAGCAAGTTTAGTTGCAATAATTTCTTTACGAAGTGGATGGTTGTTCATCGCATCGTTAAACTTCTCACGTAGAGGACGTGGGAATGACTTCACAAGCAATTGGCGATAGTAAGGGTTTTCAGTAATTTCATCACTTACTAAAGACTCTTTTAATACCATTTTTGCGTAAGACACTAGCACTGAAAGCTCAGGGCGAGTTAAGTCTTTACCTGCGGCTGCACGTTCTGCCAATTCTTCATCGCTTGGAATAAACTCAATAGCACGGTTTAACTTGCCATCTTTTTCAAGTGCATGAATAAAACGAATCTTTTCTTTAAGCGTTGAAGTACCTTTAGACTGCGTAATTGAAATAGTATGTGTTTGACGGTAACAGTCTTTTAATACTAATTCAGATACTTCATCTGTCATTGAATAAAGTAGCTCATCACGTTGTTTACGTGTTAAGTCACCTTCAGCAACCAAGCCATTAAGTAAAATCTTAATGTTAACTTCGTTATCTGAACAGGCAACGCCCCCTACGTTATCAATAAAGTCAGTATTAACACGACCACCCTTAGCTGCAAATTCAACACGACCTAATTGAGTTGCACCTAAGTTACCGCCCTCACCAATTATTTTAGCGCCTAAATCTCTACCATTGATACGTAGTGCATCGTTTGCACGATCCCCTACATCTGCATCAGTTTCTTTAGAGTTTTTAATGTATGTACCAATACCGCCATTCCACAGTAAATCGAACTCCATCATCAATGAAGCTTTCATTAACTCATTTGGGGTCATACTTGCTTTTTTAGTACCCAACATTTTTTTCATTTCTGGGCTGAGCGTAATTGATTTAGCAGCACGAGAGAAAACACCACCACCGGCAGAAATTAACTCTTTATTGTAGTCTTCCCACGATGAACGCGGCATATTAAATAAACGTTCGCGCTCTGGGTAAGAAGTAGCAGCATCTGGGTTAGGATCAACAAAAATGTGCATATGGTTAAAGGCAACTTGTAAACGAATATGCTTAGATAACAACATACCATTACCAAATACATCACCAGCCATATCGCCAATTGCAACTACCGTAAAGTCAGTCGTTTGACAATCGATATCCATTTCACGGAAATGTCGTTTAACTGACTCCCATGCGCCTTTAGCTGTAATACCCATTTTCTTATGATCGTAACCAACCGAGCCACCTGATGCGAATGCATCGCCTAGCCAGAAATTGTATTCATTAGCTATGCCGTTTGCGATATCAGAGAAAGTAGCGGTTCCTTTATCGGCTGCAACTACTAAGTAAGCATCATCTTCATCGTGGCGAACAACATCACGAGCTGGCACTACTTCACCGCGCTCTATGTTATCTGTAATATCTAGAAGACCACGGATAAAGATTTTGTAACACTCTTGGCCTTCTTTTATAAACGCTTCGCGCTCACTAGGTAATTGTTTACATACAAAACCACCTTTAGAACCAACAGGTACAATTACTGTATTTTTAACTTGTTGAGCTTTAACTAAGCCAAGTACTTCAGTACGGAAATCTTCACGACGGTCAGACCAACGCAGACCACCACGCGCTACTTTACCGTAACGTAAATGCACACCTTCAACGCGCGGAGAGTATACAAAAATCTCAAACGCAGGAAGTGGAAGTGGTACATCAGGAATTAAGCTAGGCTGTATTTTAAACGAGACATACGACTTAAACTGACCTGCATCATCTTTTTGGAAATAGTTAGTTCGTAGCGTCGCAACAATCATATCTACGTATAAACGTATAATACGGTCATCATCAAGGTTTGCTACATTTTCAAGTTCTAAGTAAATTTGCGTACTTAACTTTTCAAGTGTTTTAGCACTTGCTGGGCTCTTAACTGAGAACTTTTTAGCAAATAAATTAACAATTTGCGCTGCAATGTTTGGATAATTTGCAAATGTGCTTTCAATGTAACTTTGTGAGAACGTTACACCAATTTGACGCATGTACTTAGCGTAAGCACGTAAAATAGAGGCTTCGCGGCCAGTTAGGCCACCCATTAACACTAAACGGTTAAAACCATCATTTTCAAGGCGGTTGCCCCACACATTTGTTAATGCAGCGCGAAAACGTGCTGAAATTTTATCAAAGTCTGCCATCCCTTTGCTGTCAATAAGCATCGAGAAGTCCATGATCCAGTTAATACGACCATCGCTAGTTTTAACTGAATATGGTGTTTCACCAACAACGCGCAGACCAAAGTTTTCAAGCATTGGCATAACATCAGATAAGTGAATTGGCTCATCTTTATGGAATAAGCTTAATCGTACAATATTACTGTTTGCTTCTTCTTGAGGACGGTAGAACAGCATTTCTAGCTTGTTTTCATCGCTAAGTAGTTCTAACTTTTCAATATCAACAACCGCAGCACTTGGAAGCACTTCATCTTTGTATGAGCGTGCAAACGCATTACAGTATTTACGATTTAAATCGTTACCACGTGCTTCACCCGCAGACTCTAAAAGTGCAGATTGAAGTTTATCTTCCCACGTACGTGCAGCTTCTACTAAATTGTTTTCGATGTCTTTCACGTTATATTCGATCTTGTTGTCGGTCACACGAACGGTGTAATGAGTACGCGCCAGTGTTGACTCAGAGAAATAAGTAGTAAATTCGACTTTATCGTCAGAATTAAATGCATTAGCTAATATATCTTGCGTTTCACGACGAAGAGCCGTGTTATAGCGTTCGCGAGGAACATAAACCATGCAAGATAAAAAGCGACCATACGCATCTTTACGTACAAACAAGCGACACATATCGCGCTCTTGTACTTGTAAAACACCCATAGCAACTTCAAGTAGCTCACTTTCGCGCGCTTGAACTAGCTCATCACGTGGGTAGGTTTCTAAAATATTTAAAACAGCTTTGTAAGCGTGTGTACCTTTAGCAAAATCACACATTTCCATAATGCGGTTAATTTTACTTTTTAAAACAGGCACATCAGTAGCACTATTATTGTAAAAGCTTGATGAGAACAAACCAATAAAGCGGTCTTCACCAATTACATTGCCTTCATCGTCAAAACGCTTAATACCTACGTAATCAATGTAGGCTGGACGGTGAACGCGAGAAACAGAGTTTGTTTTTGTCAAGATCAGTAGGTTGCTGCTGCGTGCTTCTTGGCGAGCAACTTCTGGTAATTCTGATAATAATCGTGTGTGTTCTTCAGTAGAGTTTTTCATCAAGCCAAGGCTTGATTCCATTTTACCTTTTAATTGGTAATCACCTTGAACTGGGCTTAGCTCATATTCACGGTAACCCATTAGGGTAAAGTTATCTTTCGCTAACCAATCTAAAAACTCAGTTGTTTCTGAAACTTCTTCTGTCGTTTTATTATGATGACGTTTAGGTAACTCTTTGGTTACTGCAATCAATTTTTTACGAATTGGCTGCCAATCATCAACAGCAACTGACACATCAACAAGAACCGACTCTAACTCTTTCTTGAAAGACTCAATCACAGAAGAATCTGTTTGACGGTCAATTTCAATAAAAAATACTGTTTTAGTAGATGAGGATTCTTGCTCTGCTTTTAAATTTGATAATCCAGAAATTTTAGCGTTTTCATCGCGCTTAATTTTTAATGGGCAGTGAAGTAATAAGTGAGAGGCGATATTTTCACGAGTCATGGCCATACGAACAGAATCAACTAAAAACGGCATGTCTTTAGTAATAATCTCTACGATTGTATGTGATGACTGCCAGCCATCTTTTGCCACTTCAGGGTTGAAAACGCGGATAACAGCGTCGTCGGTAGTATTTTTTTCTAGCGAGTTCCAAAGGCTTAATGCTGCGCCATATAGGTCACTATCGTTGCGGTTTGCCAAATCCTCTTTAGACATATTGCTGTACAAGGCTTTGGCGAATTTCTCAACGAGTAACACATTATCAGCGCGAACTTTTTTCTGGATCAGCTTGCAGACATTATCTAGGATAACCGAGGCTTGGCCTTCATTTCGTGTCATTGTATGTTCCTTAATCTATTACTGCTCAGGAGCAGGAATTTGTACAGCTATTCATTAGCGTGGAGTCAATTAAATTCTAACCCTTTTACAGCTAATAAACAGCCTTTTCGATGAAAACATTTTAAGCATTTCAGCTATTTGGTCATCTATTCACAAATTGTAGATATAAATGGCCTTTACAGGCCATTTAGGAGCAAAATTATTCACATTATTTTTTCTGGTCAGTCCAGAGAAGGCTACCAATAGCGGGTAATAACAACACTGCACCTAACATATTTACTAAAAACATGAAGGTTAACAGTATACCCATATCAACTTGGAATTTAAGATCTGAGAATATCCACGTACTCACACCAATCGCAAGTGTAATACCGGTAAATAGAACCGCACTTCCACGTTCAACAAGCGCATTTCGATAAGCAACACTTAATGGTACATTTTGCTTAAGCTGCCCCATCATCGACGACAGTATATAAATACCGTAATCGACCCCAATACCTACTCCTAGAGCAATAACTGGCAAAGTAGAAACGGTTAAGCCTATTTCTAATTGCACCATAAGTGCTTGTGCAAGTGTTGATACGATATAAAGCGGCAATACCACTGCAATCGTTGCTTTTACGCTTCTAAAGCTCATTAAACATAAAATGATAACGGCACCATAAACATAAAGCATCATTGGTATTTGCGCTTCTGCAACTGATTCATTAGTGGCTGCCATTACACCAACAGGTCCTGACGCTAACTTAAATGCTAATTTATCAGTGCCCTCTTCTTGCGCAAATTGCTTAACACTCTTAATTACAGTATCGATAGTTTGTGCTTTATGATCATCTAAAAATATAATCACTGGCATAACTGAACAATCACCGTTAAGTAAACCTGTACTAGTTTCAACTCGAGACGTTGACTGCACTAAACTTGCTGAATTTCGTGGCAAGCTTTGCCATTTCAAATTGCCTTCGTTGTAGCCTGCGTTAACCGATTGAGCTACAGAGCTCAAACTTACAGCAGACTGCACACCTGCTACATTCTCTACTTTGTATTGAAAACGGCTTATACGCTCCATCACATCATGCTCAGTACATGCTGCAGGATACGCTTCTACAATTACCTTTAAGATATCAGACGAGATAGTGTACTTGTCTGATATTAAAAACGTGTCTTGATTATAACGAGCATCTTGATGCAGTGATGGCGCGCCTGCATGTAAGTCACCTATACGCATTTTATCTGCTTGCCAGTAACCTAAAGCAAATAGAACAAGTGTAAAACCAATAATCATTTTAGCTACTTTAGGATCAGTCGCTTTAACAAGTAAGTCGCGGATTTTATCGAGCATGTTTGGTTTTGCTGCATCACCAGATTGAATATGTACACTGTTTTCAAAGTTCATGTACGAAGCCCAGACCGGCAATAAAATTAAATTTGTAAATATAATTACTGCTACACCTAAACTCGCTGTAATGGCAAGTTCACGGATAATACCAATATCGATGGTAAGTAATGTTAAGAAGCCTACTGTGTCTGAAAGCAGTGCAATACCGCCTGGCACTAATAAAGCCCTAAAACTTGACTGACAACAAATACGTGTTGTTTTACCTTCACCTACTTTTTTACCAATCGCATTTATCATCTGCACACCATGGCTTACACCAATAGCAAATACTAAAAACGGTACCAAAATAGACATGGGATCAAGGCCAAAACCTAAACTTGAAAGCAGGCCTAATTGCCAAATAACAGCAATAATGGAACATGCAATAGGCAAAATAGTCAGCTTTAAACTGCCACAAAATAGCCAAACCATAATAAAGGTAAAAGCGATAGCAATGGCAAAAAATACAACCACCCCTTTTGCACCTTCAGCTATATCACCAGCCATTTTTGCAAAGCCAATAATATGAATACTTACTTTGTCCGTACTTAAAGGCTCTCTTAAATCACTTTCTAGCTTTTGCGCAAAAGCTAATGTGTCTAATTTTTGTTGTGTTTGAGGATCAGTTTCTAAAAGTTGAGCAGTTACCATTGCACACGAATAATCGCTGGCAATCATACGTCCTACAACTTTTGCTTTTTCAATGTTTTCCTTTACTACACCTAAACCACGCTTATCTGCTTTAAAGTTAGCAGGAATAATTGGGCCACCGGCAAAGCCATCCTCCACTACTTCAACAAAACGAGCACTGGGTGAAAATATTGAGTTAACTAATGGACGATTTACGCCAGGAATGAAATAAAGCTGATCGTGAACCGCTTTTAATTGAGTAAAGAACTCTGGATTAAATATATCACCACTGTCATCACACACTGAAATCAAAATACTGTTTGCACCACCAAACTGCTTTTCATGCTTGGTATACACTTTCATATAATCGTGGTTTAACGGGATATTTTTATTAAACGATGCATCTAATTGAATTTGAGTCGCTTTGAATACAAGTAAACAGGTTATAAGTGCAAAACTTATAAGCATAATTAAGCGATGTCTAAAAATCGCCTTTTCAATAAAATCGAGTAGTTTATGCATTAAGGGGTTAACTCCTTCACTTTAATGCCATCTTCTGTAGCCATGATCAGCCTGTTATCTAAAATTACACCATCAAGAATCGCTTTACCGTCAGCAAGCTGCTCGTGGGTGAGTAACCCATCTTGAAGATGAAAAATAACGCCACTATTGGCAAGCATAAGCCATTGTTTGTTATTATAATTAATAATGTTGTTAATCGTCGCTGTTTTTACATTTTCGAAATGCTGCCACTGCTGTTCACCATTTTGCTTTGCAAAAACATTACCTCGAAGCCCTGCCACAATTTCTTGTGTGCTATCTGATGCAACTGCAAAGAATGAACCAGGATAAATTTCTTCTATCCTTTGCCAAGTTTGACCATCATCAATGCTTCTGGCCATCAAGCCCATCTCACCAACCAGCATTAAACCATTATCTGTTTTTTCGATTCGATTAAAGTGCGGTAAAATTGAAGCAGTTTCGGCTTCGTATCCTTCGGGGTCATTTTCTTTTAAATCGTTCAAGTAATCACGATCATCACTAAATAATAGCGAATCTAAAAAGCGTTTTTGCCAATGTTTACCACCATCGGTGGTTTGATAAAACATGCCATATGCGCCCACTGCAAAACCTTTTAAATCATCTTCAAATAGAATATCTAAACATGGTTTGTCTAATTTTGGTTGTGCTTGTTGTAGTTGCCAATTAATACCACCGTCAGTAGTATTTATTATTGTTGCATCGTGGCCACACGCCCATCCATTATTTTCATTACTAAAATCAACGGCAGTTAATAGCACTTGAGTTGGGACTAGCTCAGCTTGTTGCCATTTATCACCCGAGATACTTTTAATAACAGTACCGTGTTTACCTACTGCAATTAGACTATTGCCTGTGTTGGTTATGTCGGTGAGTAAGGTTTTAGCTGCATTTGTTGCACTGATTGCATTGTTAGGGGCTTCTTGTGCAACACTCGCACCGCTTATTATCAGGCTGGCATATACCAAATACTTCATAAATTTTAATCGCCTTGTACGAGAGAGTTGTTTGTCTTTTTACTGGGGAAAGCGTTGCGCGCTGTAAGACAAACGCGATGAGAAAGGAAAAGGCACTTAACAAATTGTTAAGTGCCTAGTTTAATACTATCTACCTGCGCGACGTAAAGCGCTTGAAGTAAATTCGTTATCGTTAAATGACTGTGAAAAATCGTACATTTTTTCTTGGTTATCTAAACCAATTGCTAAATAACGACGAGAATTCAAATCATGATAAACCTCAAGCGTACTCCACTGTGTAGGTACTTCGTAGTAGTTAAGGCCATAAGCCATTGCTACACGGTAAAGTTGGTCGCGGTTATCATAAATATCAGTAACCTGTACTTGCCAGCTATCTTCATCAATGTAAAACACACGTTTTTTATAGATATGGCGTGTATCGTCTTTTAAGTTAGCTTCAACAACCCAAACACGGTGTTTTTCGTAACGTGTATGTTCCGGATTGATATGACCAGGCATTAAAATATCATCGTACTCTAGCTTATCACTATGAAGTTTATAGCTGTTGTAAGGTATATATAACTCTTGCTTACCTTTTAGCGTCCAATTGTAACGATTTGGCGAGCCATTAAACATATCAAAGTCATCGGTAGTGCGCAGGCTATCTGCCGCTGTGCCTGGTGCATCATATGCAACATTAGGTGCACGACGAACGCGACGTTGTCCCGAGTTGTAGGTCCATGCTTGGCGCGGCGTTAGTATTTGATCCATTGTTTCATGAACTAATAATGCAGTACCCGCTAAACGAGCAGGCTCTGTAACGCTTTGTTTAAACTTAAACAAAATATTTGAGTCTTGCAGCTCTGCTGGTGTTGCGCTTGGGTCTGAGTATTTAACTAATAACTGCTCATCAAAGCCAACATAGTTATAAGAACCAGATGCAGTCGGTGCAGCTTGACCACCAAAACGCTCAATAGACTGGCCACGGTAACGTAATAAGTGATTCCAAATTGCCTCTAAACCCGTTTTAGGAATAGGGAAAGGAATACCAATCGCCGTATTTTTAATACCGTTACCGCCTTCAATTAATTCAGCAGTCGGTGCAAACTTTTTAGTCGCATCATACACAAACTGAGGGTAAGAAGCAGAACGACGTGTTTCATATACTGGCATTTTAAATGTGTCTGGGTATGCTTCAAATAAAGCAATTTGACCCGGACTTAAATTGGTTTTGTACTTTTCAATATTACTTTTATCAATAGTGAAAAGCACTTTATCAGCTGTAAATGGGTCAAGGTGATGCATACCAGCTTCATAACCTGCTGGTGCAGAAGTAATGCCATTATTCCATGCTGGAATAGAGCCATCAGCATTAGCTGCTTTTTCTGCGCCCATTGGCGTTAAGTTTTGACCTAATTGAGCAACTTCATCAGCGTTTAATTTAGCTAAAGCTGCGCTGCTTGCAAACAAGCTACAAAAAGCTGTAGCGATGAGGGTAGGTTTTTTAATCATAATAATGTTACCCCTAAATAGAATATTTTAAGTTAAAAGAAACGTAATCGCGATCTGAGAAAGTATTAATATCGCCGCCGCCCCAAAACGAGTTATAGCTCACATCAAGTGACCACGCATTTTGGTAGTTAAAGTTCATGGTTGCACCTAAAGATTTACGGTCTTCAATAAATAAGAACATAGGGTCTGGTGTATTACCATTTACGTCATGAGAAAATACAAAACGTGGAGAGAAGTTAATACCTTTGTAAAGGTTAAAATAATCACCTTTAGCAATTAAGCGGTAACCCCAAGAAGACGCAGTAGCAAATGATTTTTCTTCAGCGCCATTTGATAAACCAAGTTGCAATGTTGAGTAATCAGTAGTACCAGGGCCTGTAATTGTGCCACTACGGCCAGTACCCGATACATTTAAACGCATTTCGTCATATTCTGGCATGTTATGAATTTTTACAGCACCCACTTCACCAACAACAGCCCAACTATCGGCACCTAATGAAGGTCCAAATAAGTGAGTAGCCGTGAATTGAATTTGTGATGTATCACGTTCTATATAGCCTTGAGCAACTTCACCCGCACCAACAGAGCTAATATCATCGCCAAAACTCATTTGCGAAATACCTGCAAAATCAGGACGAAGACCTGCAAGCGCTAACTGCTCCGGCATAGCTGTGTAAAGTAACTCTACGTCATCAATTTGCAGTGGTTCATCTTGACGAAACGCAAACTCACCCGCAAAGGCTGTTTCACCAATAGTTGTATTAAAACTTAAACCATATAGTTTAATATCTTCTGGGTAGTCGTTTTCAGCTTTTGAGAAGGCCGTTAAATCAGCAACATTATCTGACGTAATTTCTGTTGTCATGATCATCGCTAAATCTTGAGCAATTGCTGCCTGTGAAAAGTTTGATACACGACCAGATATAAGTGGACGACGACTATGGTAGTTCACGTGGTATAACGCAATTTCAGTATCATTAAATTCAGGTAAAAATATACCTAAACGTAAACCGTACTGTCCGCCATCTTCAGGTTCATTTTTACCATTATCTCCTTTACCTTTTAACGCAACCTTAGTTGGGTAAGCAAGATACATTTGGGCTAATAAAGCACTCCCTTCAGCACTTGAAGGATCAATACCTCGAGCAGCTGCTGCTAATGCAAAATCAGATGTTAGGTTATTCAAACTATCTGTTAAAAAAGCCACATCTATATCAGGATTAGACGTAAAACCTAATTGAACATTCTGCTGATAACCATTTTCTGCTGCAAAGTCATTGGTAGAGAAGTATGTACCGGCTGCTGGTAAACGTGTTTCTTGCCATTGATATTGGTAGAAACCTTCAAGCGTAATGTTCTCAGTAATACCGAGCGATGCCCAAAGCATACCGATTGGTATAAATGCTTCTTTTAGCTCAGCGCCAGGTGCTTTTAATCGATCTATATCAACTGGGTTTACGTTAATACCATGAGATATAAGCGTACTTTCACCCCAGTTAACTACTTGCTGGCCTAAACGGACAGATAAAGGGTTATTACCATCATTTAAATCAAAATCGGCCCATACAAACGCATCTAATAAACGAATGTCGGCACAGCTTTGTGCTTTGGTGTCTTTATCGTCACACGGGTCAACCCCCTGCCCTGATGTAGGATTTGAATAAGCGTGGTACCCATCCATTAAAGCAAAGTCATAAAAATACATGAAGCGAGTGAACAAACCGTAGTTATCTTTATTTATTGAAAGGTCGTGTGTGCCCTTCAATAGTTTTGAGAATGAGTCACCACTATCAAAATTTAAATTACCCGCGTCACCGTTATTTGAATAAGACCCAGGTTGAGCCCATACATCTTGAGATGAGTAAATAGTGTTGTTTAGCGCTGGGTTGTATCCTGTCCAATCAAAGGCTGGATTATTACTTTTGCCAATTAGGTTAAAGTCTCTATCTTCTACGCGAACACTTTGCCCATATGAAAAGGTTGAATCGAAGGTAATATCAAAACCTCCAGCTTCAAATGTTACAGCTTGAGTACTTGCTGCAGATAAACCTAAGCTAGCGGCTGCTAAACCTATAGCGATTCTATTTTTAACAAAAAGCGATCTTCTTATCATTTTGGTTCCCCCCTGTCGCGGGTCATTTTGTGTGATCAAGTTATTGTTTTTAGTGTAATCATAACGATAGAAGCGAATCAGTAAAATTACAAATACTCGCTCTAATCTGTCATATACTTCTTATTCTGGTTAACGCTTACGTATTGGTAAGACGTCGTACCAGATAATTTATACACGTAATTTAACAATAGGACAAATTGAAATTAACAAAAATACAATATTTTTATGTATATATAACATAAAAACCGAGTGTCAGGCCACTCGCTCTAGGCGGATGAACTTGTTTTCGGGGGTTAATAAGAGTCTAAAACGGCCACGTACACCCAAGCTCGAAATGAAGGGCCTCAAATGCGTAGCAGCAAAACGAATTGTTTTACCGCCATCCTCTACAACTTGTAAAGAGCTAAAACGGCCATGGTAGTAATCCATGCACTCGTTATAGCTCAATCTTAAGGTAAAATAATACTCAATCATTTATGCGAGCGCTTTTTCAACCTTTTCATACAAGTCAGCACTTAGGCCATCTAAGTTGGCTAAGCGTTGTAATTGCAGCTTCATTGCTTGTGAGCGTACATCATCGTAACGCTTCCACGACATAAACGGTGTTAACATACGAGATGCATTTTGTGGATTAATTGCATTAAGTTTTATTAATAAATCACCTAATAACGCATAGCCTTGAGCATCTGCTCGATGAAATTGTGCTGTATTAAAGTGGCTAAAACTTCCTACAAGTGCACGTACACGGTTAGGATTTGAAAAATCAAAACACGGGTGTTCGTAAAGTGCCTTAATATCATCTATAGCAGTACTGCCTGATTGCATAGCTTGCAGTGCAAACCACTTATCCATGACTAAAACATCATGACGCCACTGACTATCAAAATGACTCAAAAGCTCATCTCTAACAGGGTGTGAAGCTTTTACCACAGCGCTTAGGGCACCAAGTACATTAGTCATATTAGTCGAGCTTGCAGCTTCTTTAATAAAGGTTACAGCTTCTGGACTTTGTGTTTTAGCAAGGTAGTGCAGACATATTTGCTTTAAAGCACGATTCGCAACAGCGCTTGCACTTATACTGCCATCATCTTCAAGAGATTCGTAACAACTAAGCAGCTCATCAGCAAGTTCATCAGCAATTTGTTGCTCAAACTTTTCTGTTATTTCAATAATGTCATCTACAGGTATTACATCAAATTCAGCAGCTAACGTGTCAAAACTCGGCAATTTAAACAGCTCTGCAATTAAAGCTAAATCGCCCTCTTTGGTGTTTATAAGTACACGTAGCGCATTTATAATTTCGCTGCTTAATACGCTATTCGTTGCATCGGTGATTTGAGATTTAATCGCCTTAATGAATAGCTGCTGTTGTGCATCCCAACGTGAAAAATCACTGCGCGCAAAACGCATAATATGCAATAGTTCGGGCTCTGTTGTTTGCTGGTTTAAAATACAAGGAGCAGAAAAGTCTTCGAGTAAAACCGCAACAGGCTTTTCTAAAATATTATCAAAGCTAAATGTTTGAGTCGCATTAGTTACATCGAGTACATGATCTAGCTTTTTACCTTTATATTGCAGAGCAATACTTTGTCCATTGGCATCAAGTAGTTCAATAGCAAAAGGTATATGAAGCTTTTTATTCTCTGGCTGATTAGCTGGCGCTGTTTGCTCGATTGTCAAAGTGTATGTATTTGAGCTGCTATCAAATTCTTGAATTGCATTTAAACGCGGTGTACCTGATTGGCTGTACCATTGTTTAAATTGCTCTAAATCAACACCTGATGCATCGCTCATCGCACTTACAAAGTCATCACATGTAACTGCTTGCCCATCGTGGCGCTCAAAGTAAAGCGTCATCCCTTTTTGAAAGTTAGTTTCACCCAGTAATGTGTGCATCATACGGATAACTTCAGCACCTTTATCGTATACAGTTACTGTATAAAAGTTATTCATTTCAATAACTTTCTCAGGGCGAATTGGGTGAGCCATAGGGCCTGCATCTTCGCTAAACTGATGCGTACGCATAACTTTGACCGCATCAATTCGGTTAAGTGCACGAGAGCCTAAATCACTACTGAACTCTTGGTCTCTAAATACAGTTAACCCTTCTTTTAGCGATAACTGAAACCAATCTCTACAAGTAACTCGGTTACCTGTCCAGTTATGAAAGTACTCATGCCCTACAATGGATTCAATCGTATGGTAGTCTTTATCTGTGGCTGTTTCTTGATTAGCTAATACGCATTTACTGTTAAAAACGTTTAGCCC
This sequence comes from Pseudoalteromonas sp. NSLLW24, assembly GCF_015864725.1. Lineage (NCBI taxonomy): Bacteria > Pseudomonadati > Pseudomonadota > Gammaproteobacteria > Alteromonadales > Pseudoalteromonadaceae > Pseudoalteromonas > Pseudoalteromonas sp. NSLLW24. Next base: position 68,070 of record NZ_JADYWQ010000015.1, read on the forward strand.
TTTATTTTCCATCGCGCCCATGTTGAAAAAATCGACGGCTACAATCATATAAATATCAAGGTCATACTCTAAATTAAAGCGTTCTTCATCCCACTGCATTGCCTTTTTGAGTGAGGCAATAGCATGGGGTGTTTTAGATAAATTACCTTTATCAACAAACAATGCTAATTCTACATCTCTGCCGCTTTTAGTCGTGTACGTATCTTTTAAAACATCAAAATCGCCCGCTACAAGTGCAAATAAATAGCTCGGCTTTTTAAATGGGTCTTGCCATTTCACAAAATGACGACCATCTTGTGTTTCACCACTGTCTACTTGATTACCATTAGAAAGAAGTTGTAGATACTTTTTATCGGCAATAATAGTTACATCAAACGTGGCAAGTACATCAGGGCGGTCCATGTAATAGGTGATCTTTCTAAAACCCTGCGCTTCACACTGTGTACAATACGCACCGCCAGATAAATACAAACCCTCTAAAGAAGTATTCGTCTCAGGCGATATCTCGGTCACAATACTTAATTGGCAACTATCCGGTAGGTTATTAATTATTAGCTGCTCGCCAATAATTTCATAATCAGTTATATCAACCGTATCAATAGATAAAGACAGTAAGCGTAAATCAATACCATCAAGCACTAAAGGTGCTTTTTTATCACCAACACGCGTAAGCGTTAGCAAAGAGCTTACTTTGGTTGATAATGGCTGTAAGTCAAAGGTTAGCTCTGTGTGGTCAATTAAAAAATCAGGAGCTTTATAGTCTTTAAGATATTGTGCTTGAGGTTTACTTGATTCAGTCATAGATACTCCAAAACAGCTCCTTTTAAGTTAAAAGGAGCTGTTTAAAATTAGGCGGATTGTTTTGGCTTAATACGTAAAATTTTAATGCCCAAGTAGGCATAAACCACCGCTAAAACAGGGTTAATTAAGTTAAAGAAAGCGTAGAGTGCATAATCAAAAGGATTTATTAGTAAAACGCTTTGCATATATGCGCCACACGTGTTCCATGGAATTAGTGGGCTGGTAATTGTACCGCCATCTTCCAATGTACGAGATAAGTTAACAGGCTTCAAACCACGTTTTTCATATTCATCTTTAAACATACGACCAGGTACAACAATTGCAATATATTGATCGGCCGCTATCACGTTAGTACCAATACACGTTGCTATTGTTGCCGCAATTAACGATCCCGTACTTTTAGCTATTTTAAGTATGCTTTTAACAAAAATATCCAAAAGGCCCGTTTTTTCCATAATGGCACCAAACATCAGTGCAGTCATAATAAGCCATGTGGTTGTAAGCATTCCGGACATACCGCCACCACTGAGTAGGGAGTCCATTTTGTCATCGCCTGTACTTATGCTAAAACCATCAAAAAACGTCGTCCAAACAAGCTTAAAATAGCCAACTAGCTGCCCTTGAGAAACATCAATTTGGCTAGCAATTAAATCAGATTGAAACAACATGGCCCAAACAGCGCCCACAACAGCACCGATAGAGATAGCAGGAAAGGCTGGCATTTTTTTAATCGCTAAAACTAAAAGTACAATTAGCGGGATTAGCATTTCAAAACCAATATTAAAGTTTTGCTGTAAAATAGCCGTTATTTCATCAATGCGCCCCGCTTCGCTTGAAGCAGTTGCGTTAAAGCCCATGAATATAAATATAATCAGTGCAATTACAAAACTTGGTACTGTCGTCCACAGCATATGTTGAATATGCTCAAATAAATCAGCGCCTACAACTGCTGGCGCTAGATTGGTTGTTTCTGACAGCGGGCTTAACTTATCACCAAAGTACGCACCAGATATAACAGCGCCTGCTGTAACTGTTTGTTCAAGTCCAAGACCCGTTGCAACGCCTAATAAAGCAACACCTATCGTAGCGGCAGTAGTCCAAGAACTACCTATACTCATAGCTACAATGCCACAAATTAAACAACTCGCTGCATAAAACCAACTTGGGTTTATAACTTGCAAGCCATAATAAATTAAAGTTGGTACAGTTCCAGAAAGTAGCCAAGTGCCAATTAACGCACCTACCATAAGTAAAATTAGGATAGCGCCAAGTGAAAGCGTTATACCTTCGATCATGGCTTGTTCTAATTTTTTCCATGTATAACCGTTTTTAAGCCCAATTAAAGCCGCTGCAAAAGTAGCAAATAAAAGTGCAATTTGGTTAGGGCCTGATGAAGAGTTATCACCAAATAAGTAAACTGCAGCACCAAGTAAACAAATTAATACAGAGATAGGAATTAATGCATCAAAAAACGAGGCGGGCTTGATTGGTTTGTCATCCAATAGCTTCAAAGTAGAGACTCCTAGACACACTTACTGTGTGTTTAATTATTATTTTTAGCACGTAAAGCGCATTAATTGAGCATGATTGATCTAGCTCAACTTTATGTAATCAAATATTATAACAATTTAGTAAATTTTAGGTAGTAAAAAAGGCGCTAATGCGCCTTTTTTATAGAGGTAAAACCAGTTGTTACTTCTTAGCTATACGACCATAATTAATATAATCTTGAGTAATTAATGCAGCTTCTTCCAAAAATGGGTCAAGCTCTTCAATTACTTCAGGTAAATCGTCTAAGTTTTCTACCGGATCTTTACCTAAACGCTTAAGACGTTCGTTAGTACGTACAAGTGCACGTGCTTCACCTTCATCTTTTTCTTTAATACGCGTAGCTTCAACTAAAGAGATAGTTTTACGGTCTTTCTCTTCGTTGTATAAGGTAATGTCATTAAATACATAACCAAATTCTGGTTCTGATTTAATTCGTACTTCGTGTTGTTTCTCAAGGTACGTAATAATAGGTGTTAAATTACCTAATTTTTTGTATTTCGCTTTAACAATGCTGTCCCAAGGAAGTGCATTATCTTGCTTACTTTCGCCCCACTCTGCAGGATCGATTGCTGATGGAAACGAAATATCAGGGATCACACCTTTATGTTGCGTACTACCACCGTTAATACGATAAAACTTAGCAATCGTATATTGTACGCTACCCAGCGCATTATCGTATAAATCGTAAGCGCGGCCTAAGCCTTTGTGCTGCTGTACTGTACCTTTACCAAAAGTTTGCTCGCCAATAATAACTGCACGACCATAATCTTGCATAGCTGCTGCAAATATTTCAGAAGCAGAGGCACTGTAACGGTCAACTAAAACAGTTAAAGGACCGTCGTAATAAGTTATACCATCACGATCTTTTTGCTCTTCAATACGGTTATTTAAGGTATGAATTTGAACAACTGGACCTTGGTCAAAAAACAAACCAGACAGTTGTGTTGCTTCATATAAAGAACCACCACCATTTTGGCGTAAGTCGATAATAATACCATCAACTTTTTCTTCTTTAAGCTTAGCCAGCTCAACTTTTACATCTTTCGAAAGATTATTGTAAAAGCCTGGAATTTCAATCACGCCAACTTTACTTGTTAAATCAGAGTATTTTGCTTCAAATACTTCTGATTTAGCCGCTCTATCTTCAAGTCGAATTTTATCACGCGTGATTTCAACAACTTTAGGTGCGCCGTGAGCGTCAACACCTTTTAAATACTGTAGACGTACTTTAGTCCCTTTAGGACCTTTAATTAAATCAACTACGTCATCTAAACGCCAGCCAATTACGTCTACAAATTCTTCGCCATCTTGGGCAACACCAATAATGCGGTCATCAGCTTTAATTTGATCTGTTTTATCTGCAGGGCCTCCCGGCACTAAGCTGCGAATAACAGTGTAGTCTTCATCTGGGCTTAGTACGGCACCAATGCCCTCAAGCTCTAAGTCCATATCCATTTTGAATTGCTCTGCACGACGTGGCGATAAATAAGACGTATGCGCCTCAATACTACGTGCTAGCGAATTCATAACAATTTGAAAAGCATCTTCTGAATTAGATTGTACTAAACGTTTTTCTGCATTTTTATAGCGTTTGGTCAGCACTTCTTTAATGCCTTCCCAATCTTTACCCGTCATTTTTAAACGCAGTGCGTCGTACTTTACACGCTCACGCCAAATTTCATCAAGCTCAGCTTGTGACACAGGCCATGCTGAATCTTCACGGTCAAAAAAGTATTCATCTTCTTTATCAAACGTCATTTCTTTTTCAAGTAAAGTAAGTGAATACTCGTAACGTTCAAAACGGCGTTTAAGACTTAAGTTAAAAATATCAAACGTAAAGTCTAATTTACCGGTAGTAATAGCGTTATCAAAGTCATCACGATATTGCTCAAAAGAAGCGATATCGCTGGCTAAGAAAACGCTTTTATTAAAATCAAGGGATTCGATATAACGATCGTACACTTTACTAGAAAGCTCATCGTTAAATCGAACCGGTGTATAGTGTGAACGAGCAAATAAGCTGGCCACTCGTTTGCTAGCAGTACCATGTTGACTCTCTTGCTTAAGCTGGGGTAAATCGTCAATTGTAACGGCTTCTACAGCAGCAAATAATGAACCTGAAAACAGGGCAGCAACTAACGGAATGAGCGTAAACTTTTTACTCATACACAACTCCTTAATTTATTTACAACTTAAACGATGTATAAGCTGTCAGCTTTGGTTTTAACTTGCATACCTGTCACTAATTCAACATGAACGTCATCTTTGTTCACTTCAGTGATTACTGCATTTACAAGTGCTTGGCCAAGTTTAACCTTAACCTTATTATTAACCTTGACCTCAGTTGCTGGTAAAGGTTCAATTTTTCCTGAACGTTTAACTGGCGCTGCTTTAGCAGGTTTGTTAGCTGCAGGTGCGTTTTTATCGCCTGCTTTGCTAGCATGAGCTGGTTTTTTCTTGAAAGATTTAGAATCAGAATCTTGGCGAGGACGCTGTTGTTTTTTGCGTTTTGCCATTTTAGCGCGGCTTTCTTCCAATGCTTTTTGTGCATGGTCGATATGCTCTTGCTCAACTTTTTCACCTTGATTACCATCAAGATCAATACGAAACTCTGACTTTGTCACAGCTTCTAAATAACGCCAATTAGACGTGTATTTTCTAAGCGCTTGACGAACTTGAGTCTTACTTACTTTTTCAGACCCTTCAATACGCTCAGCAATATCTTTAAAAATACCTACTTTAAGCGGCTTGATGCCATCTTTTTGTTTAAAACATTGTGGGAATTCTTGATATAAAAATTCCAACACTTCATTAATATCTTTTAGCTTGTTTGTGGTTTCCATTTTAGAACCTATTTTTCACATCTTTTCATCAAGGGACGAATCGACGTAGTGTGTTACCCAGTCGACCAACTCTTCGAAATCGGCTTCTATTACAGCCATATCACCCCGAAGGTGTTCCCAAATACCATTAATTGTTTCATCAATAAATTCACATTCTGAATCATCTGGAAGACGATCCCATGCAATATGAATTAAATCATTGAGCGTTTCCGCTACATGCTCTTCTTCGCCTTCCCAGTCGCCAACATCTTGCACAGCAAATAGGTAGTCTTGAACATTTAGCAAATCTTTCATTACAGGCTCGCCTCTAAGCATTTCACTAATGCTTCAAGGCCAGCTTTATCATCAGCATCAAATCGGCCAATACTTGGACTATCAATGTCTAGTACTGCGAATACTTTACCATGTTTCATGATAGGTACAACCACTTCAGAGTTAGACGCTGCATCGCAGGCTATATGCCCGTCAAAAGCGTGAACATCTTCAATTAATTGTGTTTCAGCGGTTGCCGCAGCTGTTCCACATACCCCTTTCCCAACGGGAATACGGATGCATGCAGGATTACCTTGAAACGGACCAAGTACTAATTCAGTAGGAGAATCCATAAAGTAAAAGCCCGCCCAATTTACATCTTCTAAAGAGGTAAATAACAGCGCGCTTATGTTTGCCAAATTGGCAATTACATTAGATTCACCAGCTATCAGCGATTCAGTTTGCTTAACTAATGACTGGTAAAAATCGTGCTTTTGCATACCAAACTACTTCTTATTAAACATACAGTAGCTAAAGGTACTCTTTGTCGTGAAAAATTGGAACCTTTTGGAGGTAAAAAAAAGGAAATCGCACCGTTTATCAGCGTGCTTGGTTAATAATGCTGCGATTATTTTTTTACCGATTTGCGAAGACCAAATAAAAACAGTCCGGCTGCAAATGCTGACATAACACTATTAATCAAAAATATCTCGCCAGTTGAGGCACTTAATAAGTAACTAAATATAGCGCCACCTAACAAACCAAGCGTTAATACACCTGAATAATTAACTTTAGAATACTTAAACATTAGTAAATACCCTGGCACAACAAAGGCCGCCATCGTTAAGCCTACAATATGTGCATTTGAGATAGCAGTCATCAATAGTTGAAAAAATACGGATAAGAAATCACCCTGTAGCGTTAGTGCATAATACAATCCTAACAAGCTGCCAATAATTACCGGGGACAATAATGAAAGCGCGACGCTTTTTGCGAGTTGATGTTTCATCTAATAATCCTTAATACAGAGTATAAATTTTAATGTATTAAGCATGCACCAAGATCTAAAGCTTAGAAATAGAGACTATGGTCGTAATTTATGATTAAAAATAAACCTTATTGCAGTATGAGCCTATTAATATATTAATAGGCTCATACGTTTGGGTTATACTTATCAAAGTGCTTATAACTGAGCTATTTTATTTGATAACTCAAAGTGGCGAGATGTTACTATTTCCTCTAGCACTGCCAATCTTTTGTACAACATCGCTGTTTGTTCCTCTAATTTTGTTATCTTATTATTATTCAGTCCTTTAAATTTTGCTTGCGCTGCCATTATTGTAGTTTTATAGGTGAAATAACGTTTAGTAATAGTAAGAATCAAAAAGGGTGAGCTAAATATAATTATTACAATAAATAGTTCTAGCATGGTCGTTTCCCAATCAATTTAAGTTAGCTTGTTGCGTATAAAGTCCACTTTTAGTGCATTGAAATAATTTTGATAATGTAACTTCACGTTGCTTTCCTCGTCGAATTAGCATCTCAACATACACAATACTTAGTACAATTGCTGTTGCTTTAAATAAGTTACCTTGTAGATCACCTACTGCGCCGCCCGACATACCAAATATTCCGTAAGCTGCATTCATAAAAATATGCATCCACATAGGAAACCAAATACGATAACCACATTCACAATATAGCCACGCAAACCATGTACCTGCTACAGTAGTGATCGCAACCGCCATCAATGCAGAAATCGCATCATTACCTTGATAAATATGGCCCAGGCCAAATATTACTGAACTAATCAATGCCGCAGGCACAAAGCCCCATCTACAATATTTAAATAAAACACCAAACAATGCAGCCCTAAAAATTAGCTCTTCAAAAAAACCCGCATAAACTGAGCCGGTGATTATTGCTGGTATTGATAGGTTAAGTTCATCACTCAAAAATCCATAACCTATTGCCATAGGAGCACAACAAATAATTGCTGCGAGTGCATAGTTAATAAAACCAGAAGAATTAAGCCCTATAGATTCAAAAGGCTCACTTTGTTTAAACAAAATAATAGCCGCAATAACTAACGGTCCATATAAAAAAGTATATTTAGCGGGGGTAAATAAAATGCCAGTTAGATTATCAAGTTCAGACAACCAGCTAGACCAACCTTCTCCCCAAAACTGCCTCATTACATAGTGGCAAAATACAAATATAGAAATTATTACAAGTGCCTTGATAGCGTATTTCATATCTACTTTCCTCGTTAAGTTGTAAATTTCAACTTAATCTTGGCAATAGTAAAAATACAAAGCGACTTATTAGGTCTCAATTACAAGACGAGGTATAAAGCCCATGTTTTAGGGGGGATTAACATGTTTTTGGGATTAATGACAAAGCATCTTTTATTACTTTTACATAAGAACGAGACACCGGTATTTTAATATCAATTGTATGCAGCGATAATTGCAACCCTCCAGCATTACCACTGTAGTGCTGAATGTTTTGCAGGTTGACCGCATAAGAACGGTGGCATCGTAATATAATTGTATTTTCTGGGAGCTGCTTTAATAAACTGCTAAGAGATACACGTAATAGTTTACGTGAAGTTGAAGCTCCTTCCAGTATTGTTATTTCACAATAGTTGTCTGAAGATTTAATAAATAAAATATGGTGATGAGCTGTGTTAATTTCGTCGTTTTTATTATCGCCTTTAAGAGTAATTGTCTTTAATTCAACTTCTCTCAACTGCTCTTGATCGACGCTAACTGTACTTGGCTTAGTTAAATCTATTACATGCCTATTTACCACAAGTAAAAAAATAAGAGGAAATACACCAATACAAAAAATATACCCTACAAAAAGTAATTGATTCTGCCAATGCCAAGACCCAAGTACAGCAACCACAAAATACCCATGATTGAATAACGCAGTAATTAAAATATATGTGATAGGAATAATAATTAAACGGCTTAATTTACTTAGCTTAAACTTAAGTAACACTATTTCTATGAAACCTGACAATAGCAAAGCACAAAAGGTTACTATCCCATAGCCAAAAAGCCGCAGAAACTTGTAAGACTCGGTATCGCTTGAAGTGCCAAAAGGTTGAAATACAAAAAGTACAAAAAGCGCTATAAACGAAAACATGACGGCACGATATACAACTAACTTTCTCGAATCTAGATCATCTTTGAGCCACAACATCCTATTTTGCATACCTTTAATCCACCAATATTTAAAAATAGCACACATTAATATGTGCATTCCAACTCATTTAAAATTTTTTGTGATGGTAGTTTTATTAAAAACAAAAAAAGGAAGAGAACATCAACGTTATTTAACAGCAGAAGATGGTGTGTGAGCAATTCTATCTGCTTTTAAGATTTTACTAATGAGAGATAAAACATGTAATACCAATTCGCTTAATTAAGTGGTCTATTTTGAGGGCGGAAAAACGTGTTGATAGCTAGGCAAAAAATTCGCTATTTAGTTGTTCTAAATGAGAATTTTTTAACGCAGCGAGCGACACGTTTAGCCCCACAAAATGATTAAGTATTATTGCGGATTGGTATAAGTGCACTGATTTTGTTCCAAACACAAAAAAGCCCGCTAAATTAGCGGGCTATTTTGTTATATGGTGGAGAGATAGGGATTTGAACCCTAGATGGGCTATAAACCCATGCCGGTTTTCAAGACCGGTGCATTCGACCACTCTGCCATCTCTCCGATACTGCTAAGTTAAAAGTAAGAGTGTACTAATAACTATTTAAATGAATGATACTTTAATTACCACACACTTATTAAATAAGTGGTGGAGAGATAGGGATTTGAACCCTAGATGGGCTATAAACCCATGCCGGTTTTCAAGACCGGTGCATTCGACCACTCTGCCATCTCTCCGCACGGCCTGCATAATAGGGAAACCCATCCCTTTTGTGAAGCTTTTTTTTAAATTAATTGTTTAAGTGCTTAAAAAACAATTAATTTGTCTAAAGTTAGAACAAAGTGTTTTTAATTTAGCCGTCAAAACTCTTTTATTTAAATATTTAACTCTATTGATCTACAAAGGTTTGCCCAAACATATAAGAGTTGGTAATCTAATTTTAGTTAAATTATCGAAACACACACGTTTCACTTAAAGGAGCTCTACAATGGCGTTTAATCAATCGTACAATACCGCGAAACCGGTAATGTCTACCATTGAAACAAACAAGGTACTTAAAAACACCTACTTTTTACTAGCTATGACACTTGCATTCAGTGCTGTTACAGCCGGTATTTCAATGGCACTACAATTACCTTACTTTATGGGAATTGTGTTTACACTTGTTTCGTTCGGTTTATTATTTGTTGTAAATAAAAAAGCAGATACAGCATCTGGTGTATTTTGGGTGTTTGCTTTCACAGGTTTAATGGGGGCTGGCTTAGGTCCATTGCTTAACCATTATGCTGCAATGCCTAATGGCCCAATGCTTATTATGCAAGCGTTAGGTTCTACGGCGCTTATCTTTTTTGGTTTATCTGCTTATGCACTGAACACTAAAAAAGACTTCTCATTTATGGGTGGCTTTTTAACGGTTGGCTTAATCGTTGTGATTGTAGCTAGCATCGTTAATATTTTTGTTGGCAGTTCACTTATGTTTATGGTGCTTAATGCGGCAGTTGTATTGATCATGTCTGGTTTGATTTTATTCGATACAAGCCGAATCATTAATGGCGGCGAAACCAACTACATTCGCGCAACAGTGTCTTTATACCTAAGCGTATATAACTTATTTACGTCTTTACTTGCTCTACTTGGCGCAAGTGATGACTAATTAAATAGTTCTGTTAAAATAGCCCCTTAATTGGGGCTTTTTTATTGGAATTGTTTTGTCACGTTTTGTTCTTTCATTACATACACCACCATCCGATCACGATACAACGCAAAGGTTAGTTAAGTTTGCGAATGCATGTTTAGCCCAAGGGCACACCATTGATGCTGTTTTTTTATACCAGCAAGGTATTTATCATGCATCTACCCACTTTGATTTATCCTCAGACGAACTTCAAATTTCAGCACTTTGGCAGCAACTCGCCGATCGAAAACTAAATTTAATGCTGTGTGTTACCGCCGCTGAAAAACGCGGGTTAGATATTAAAAACACAGGTGTATTTGCAGTCGCAGGGCTAGCTGAATTTGCAATGCTTGCAAGCGACGCTGATAAATGGGTGCAATTTAAATGATAAACGTATTAGTAATGAGTCAGTGCAGTCCATTTGACGATTTAAATATTCGTGATGCACTTGATATGACATTGATATTTGCTGCCGTTGACCAAAATGTGAGTTGGTTGTTTAGCGGCCCCGCCGTTTTGGCTTTAAAAAAGCATCAACAACCAAACAATATTGGATTAAAAGATTTTTTTAAAAATATTAAAACACTCGAAATTTATGATGTTGAAAACATTTTCGTGTGTGAAAAATCATTGCTTGATTATGGTTTAAATAAACATGATCTACTCATAGAGGCAAAAGCTCTTAACTTTAGCCAACAGCAAACATTAATTAAAGCGCAGCAACATGTGGTGAATTTATGAGTACATTACATATTTTTTCTAAGCCGCTTAACTATTATTCGGCAAATCAGCTAGAGAACTTAATTTTATCAGACGATAACGTGCTACTTGTTGGTGATGCCTGCTTTGCAAAAAAACAATTTAGGCAATTTGCAGATACACTGTTAATACTTGAACAAGACGCGCAAGTACGTGCAATAAAATTAACAGATAACGATAAAGCCATTAGCTATGAAGACTTTGTAGCACTCACTTTATCAACTAATCAATCAATTACGTGGTAACTCATGCTTGAATTTAACAACCAACAGATTGAAACCGACAAACAAGGCTACTTGCTTGACCATACTTTGTGGTCAAAGGAGCTTGCACCTGTAATTGCTATCCAAGAAAACATTACCCTTAGCGTTCAACACTGGGAAGTCATTAACTTTGTTCGTGATTTTTATATTGAATATAACACCAGCCCAGCAATTCGGATGCTTGTAAAAGCAATGGCAAAAGCACTCGGTGAAGACAAAGGAAACAGCCTTTATTTATATAAATTATTCCCTAAAGGCCCTGCTAAGCAAGCAACAAAAATCGCCGGATTACCAAAACCAGCTAGGTGCATATAATGAGATCTAAATCAGGCAATAATCAAGTAACTGAATCCAAGCCAAAAAGAAGTACAGGCCGTACTTATTCACGCAGTGCACTTAACAAAACGCCATCTGGTAAAAGAGAAATAAAGCCGCAAATAGCATCTAAAGACAGAAAAATTGTGTTATTCAACAAGCCGTTTGATGTGCTATGCCAATTTACAGATGACGCAGACAGAAAAACTCTCGCTGAATTTATACCTATTAAAGAAGTTTACGCAGCAGGAAGATTAGACAGAGACAGTGAAGGTTTATTACTTTTAACAAACTGTGGAAAATTGCAAAACACCCTAACGGCACCTGATAAAAAGACGAATAAAACCTACTGGGCACAAGTTGAGGGTGAACCAACAAGCGAATCAATTAATGATTTATGTAATGGCGTAGAACTTAAAGACGGGCTTACACTCCCCGCTAACGTTAAAATAATTGATGAACCTACAATTTGGGCGCGTAATCCGCCTGTACGCGAGCGAAAAGCAATCCCGACTACTTGGTTAAGTATTACCATTAACGAGGGTAAAAACAGACAAGTTCGCCGAATGACCGCGCATATTGGCCACCCTACACTTCGCCTCATTCGTTATAGCATTGGCAACTATACCTTGGATGATATTAATTGTGGTGAATACAAAGTAATTAAGGGCGTAGTTGATGCATAAACCGCATGTCACGGTTGCAGCAATAGTAAAAAAGCAAAATGAGTTTTTACTTGTAAAAGAGCGCGATAAATTTACAAAGCAAATTTGTTACAATCAACCTGCGGGTCATTTAGAGCAAAATGAGACACTTGCACAAGCTGCAAGCCGAGAGTTGCTTGAAGAAACAGGCTTAGCGCTTGAGCCAGTCGGCTTTTTAGGTGTGTATAATTTGCATGCCGAAAATGGAGTGCACTATTTACGATTCTGCTTCTTATTTAAAGCGCCTGATAATATAAAAGCGCCAACGCCAATAGATACCGACATTATCAGCGCTAACTGGTATACATTAGAGCAAACAAAATCACTACCGCTTAGAAGTCCTTTAGTATTGAAGTGTATTAACGACAGCCTGAATCGACCAGTATTAAGCCTAGAAACTATTTATAATTAGCTATATTGGGGAGTAGCTTAAATAAAATAATTAACTCTATTTTATTTACTCGGAGCTTAGCGCTATACAGTTACGCCCTTGTTTTTTAGCATAATATAGGGCGTTATCAGCGGCTTTTACAAAGCTGATTTCATCACTATTTGTATAGTCACTGATGGTATTAATACCCATACTTATAGATAAAAATCCGGTAAAGCTATCCTGGTGCGCAATAGCTAAGTTTTCTACGGCTTTTTGTATTTGCTCAGCTATAAACAACGCCCCTTGCCTATCGGTTTGAGGTAATAAAACAACAAACTCCTCTCCCCCATAGCGAGCAACAAAATCTTCTGGGCGACTAACCGTTGAAGCAATTGTTTGAGCCACATCATATAAACACGTATCGCCCGCTACATGCCCATACCGGTCATTAAATTGTTTAAAATGGTCAATATCGATAATAATCATCGATAGCATGCCTTCGCATTCTTTTGCTCGTTCGTACTCATGCGTTAGTTTTTCATCAAACCGACGCCTATTTGCAATCTTGGTTAATGCATCCAAAAAGGCCATATCCCTAAGTATATCCTCTGCTTCTAAACGCTCTGTAGCATCATTAAAAACAGCTAAAAACTCTTCGCCTATATCAATCCCTGAAATTTCCATCATCACTTGTGAACCATCACGACATGAAACTCGATAGTTATTTGCGGGTATATCGTTATTATTATTCAGCGCCTTTTCAAGTGAGTCTTGCCACAGATCTTTTACAAGTGCTCTATATTGCGGATCTGGATACGCTTTTTCCCACCACGATTTAAGATTAGGTACATCCTCTACTGTATAACCAAAAACATCTACAAAGCGTTGATTAACTTTCAAAATATCACCCGTTTTGGCACACACATTACATACCGGCATTGGCAAAACGGTAAATAATCTAGCGTAATGACTTATCTCATGTTTGCGCATAGGGTTGAGCGTACTTTGAGGTAAGTAACTCATTGGCATATCACTTTTTTCAATACTAAGCTTTTCGTCCATTTCTAAAGCAAAATACCATTCAAGCCACCAATGCTCTACACGCTCAAGCACCTTTAGCTCAATGTTCTTTTTAGCGGTTGAGCCCTTAATTAAGCTAAATAACTCATGTACATGATTTGGTTCTTGGAAAATGTGAGGGTTTTTGAGTTTTATTAACTCATAAAAAAGGTGATAGGCTGACTTTTTAAACTCTGTCGTTTTACTGGAGAGTAATTCACTATCCACAAAATCAGATTCGTTTGTGTAGTGTTCAACTAAAGAATTTATCTTGTTTATTTGATAGGCGTAATTCATATATTCATTCCATTGACTATATATCAAGCGACTTAAAGTGGTTTACATTCATATACTCACCACTATTTTTATTTTATTAAGTGTATATTTACTCTAGTAGTTTTAAAAGAAAATACTATTAATAAAACTCAATAACTACATGAATTATTCTATAGTCTTAATTTATTAGTAAAGATCACTTTAATATTACTAAAGTTACAGCCTGATAACGCGCTTAAGTCTAGTTTGCTATTTGTTATATAAATAAAATACTGACTAATTCCCCTCTTTGCGCCCTTAGTCTCTTTAAGCACAAACAAAATACATGCTATAATCGCGGCCTTTCCAAGTTAACAGCAATCTGTATAAGCGAAATTATTCATGAGCGAAAATAGTCACATTAAAGTCATTGTTGGCATGTCCGGCGGTGTTGATTCTTCTGTATCTGCATATTTATTACAACAACAGGGCTACCAAGTAGAAGGCCTGTTTATGAAGAACTGGGAAGAAGACGACAATGATGAATACTGTGCTGCCGCTGATGACTTAAAAGATGCACAATCAGTGTGTGATAAGTTAGGCATTGAACTTCACACAGTAAACTTTGCAGCAGAATACTGGGACAACGTATTTGAGTACTTTTTAGCTGAGTACAAAGCAGGTCGTACACCTAACCCAGATATAATGTGTAACAAAGAAATTAAATTTAAAGCCTTTTTAGAATTTGCTGCTCAAGCACTCGGTGCTGACTTTATTGCAACGGGTCACTATGTTCGCCGTGAGCTTCGCGATGACAAATACGTAATGTGTCGCGGACTTGATAACAATAAAGATCAAAGCTACTTCTTATATACTCTAAGCCATGAACATATTGGCCAAACGTTATTCCCTGTAGGCGATATCGAAAAACCAGAAGTACGCCGCATAGCAGAAGAACAAGACCTAATCACTCACGATAAAAAAGACAGTACAGGTATCTGCTTTATTGGTGAGCGTAAATTTAAAGACTTTTTACAAAAGTTCTTACCAGCACAACCTGGCGTTATCGAAGACACAGACGGTAATAACGTAGGCGAACACGAAGGCTTAATGTACCACACACTTGGACAACGCAAAGGCTTGTTAATTGGTGGAATGAAAGAAGGTTCTGGTGAGCCTTGGTACGTAGTAGATAAAGACCTTGAGCGAAATGTACTTATTGTGGGCCAAGGTAAAGATCACCCTCGCCTATACAGCAACGGTCTTAACGCAAACCAACTTCACTGGGTAGACCGTATTGGCCCTAAAGGCACAACTCGCTGCACAGTAAAAACGCGTTACCGCCAAGAAGACTTAAGCTGTACCCTACTTGTAGGTGAAGACGGCATGGCCCGCGTATTGTTCGACGAGCCACAAAAAGCAGTGACGCCTGGTCAATCTGCCGTATTTTACGCAGAAGATATCTGTTTAGGTGGCGGTATTATTGATTCGGTGATTAAGTAATGAATGAACACCAAGTCATGGCGCTTGCCGCCATGTGCCAGGCTGCTAAACAAGTTCAAAAAATTGCCCAATATGGCAACAATAACGAACATGATTTAGAAATATTACTTTCAAGTATTATTCAAACATCTCCGGCATCGCCAGAAGATGTTTACCAAGGTACTGACAACTTACGTGATGGTTACAAAACATTAATGGCGCAGCTAACCGCAGGCGCTCAAAAAGATGTTGAAATTGTAAAGTACGTAGGTGGTTTAATGCAGCTTGAGCGAGCACTAAGTGCAAACGGCAAAAGCTTAAACGAATTAGGTAAACGAATTGATGATATTCATCGTCGTTTAGACCACTTTGCTATTACCGATGAGAGCGTTGTTGCCGGTTTAGCAGATATATACTCGTCGGTGCTGAGCCCCCTTGGGCACCGAATACAGGTTTATGGCAAACCCGAGTTATTAAAACAGCAGCTCACTCAAAATAAAATCCGTGCGTTATTATTAGCCGGCATTAGAAGTGCAGTATTATGGCGACAAATGGGCGGTAAACGCCGTCACTTTTTCTTTGCAAAAAGAAAAATACTCGCTATTGCTAAAACAAAAATTTAACTATCGTTCAAACTAAAATTTAGGAGTTATTATGGAGCTTTCAGCGTTAACGGCTATCTCTCCAGTGGATGGTCGCTACGGCAGCAAAACCACTGAACTACGCAGTATTTTCAGCGAATTTGGCTTAATCAAATACCGCGTAATTGTTGAAGTGCGTTGGTTGCAAGCGTTAGCTGCAGCAAGCGATATTAAAGAAGTACCTGCATTTAGCGAAGAAGCTAATGCACTTCTAAACGCCATTGTAGATAACTTCAGTGAAGCTGATGCACAACGCGTTAAAGATATAGAACGCACTACAAATCACGATGTTAAAGCGGTTGAATACCTACTAAAAGAAAAAGTAGCCGATAACAGTGAGCTTCATGCAATAAACGAATTTATTCACTTTGCTTGTACTTCAGAAGATATTAACAATCTATCTCATGGTTTAATGCTAAGCGAAGCGCGTAAAAATGTTTTACTTCCTTATTGCGATGAACTTTTAAGCGCAATTAAAGCTAAAGCAATTGAATACAAAACAATCCCAATGATGACTCGTACGCACGGACAACCTGCTACACCATCAACTATGGGTAAAGAGTTTGCTAACGTATATATGCGTTTAAAGCGTCAACGCGGGCAAATTGCACAAGTAGAGATGCTAGGTAAAGTTAACGGTGCTGTAGGTAACTACAACGCACACCTTAGCGCATACCCTGATTACGACTGGCATACACATGCAGATAAATTTGTATCAAGTTTAGGCTTAACACTAAACCCATTTACTACACAAATTGAACCGCATGACTATATTGCAGAATTGTTTGACGCAATTGCACGTTTTAACACTATATTGTTAGATTTTGACCGTGACATGTGGGGTTACATTGCCCTTAATCACTTTAAACAAAAAACAATTGCTGGCGAAATTGGCTCATCAACAATGCCACATAAAGTTAACCCAATTGATTTTGAAAACTCAGAAGGTAACTTAGGTTTAGCAAACGCTATTTTTGCTCATCTTGCACAAAAATTACCCGTTTCTCGCTGGCAGCGTGACCTTACTGATTCAACCGTATTGCGTAACTTAGGTGTAGGTATGGGTTATGCGATTATTGCATACCAATCAACACTTAAAGGTGTAAGTAAGCTTGAAGTAAACGAGCAACGTTTAGCTGACGAGCTTGATCAAAACTGGGAATTGCTAGCCGAGCCGATTCAAACAGTTATGCGTAAATATGGTATTGAAAAGCCATACGAAAAACTTAAAGATTTAACACGCGGCAAACGTGTAAATCAAGAAATAATGGCTGACTTCATCGATGGTTTAGACCTTCCAGAGCACGCTAAAGTAGAAATGAAAAAACTAACACCTGCTAATTACATTGGTCGTGCTGTTGAGTTTATTGATGATTTAGTTTAAAAACTAAATTGCTCTTTTAAAAAGCGAAAGGATCATCCTTTCGCTTTTTTTGTTTTAACCCCATTGCACTAACTAGTAGGCATAATGTATGTATCAATTAAAAATAAATAATTTGTCTGAGCAAGAGTTTTTAAGCCATTTTTGGCAAAAAAAGCCGCTTTTAATCAAACAAGGTTTTGCTAATTTTCAAGACCCGCTTGATGCTAATGAACTTGCCGGCCTAGCAATGGAAGAAAGCATAGAGTCACGTATTATCACCAATCATAAAAATGACTGGCAAACGCACCAAGGTCCATTTGAAGACTTTGAGCAGTTAACCGACGATCACTCTACTTTACTCGTGCAAGCAGTTGATCACTGGCATAGCGATGCTGCACAACTACTAGAGCCATTTAGGTTTATTCCCAACTGGCGCATAGATGATTTAATGATCAGCTATTCAACGCCTAATGGTGGTGTTGGCCCACATTTAGACCAATATGACGTATTTATTATTCAAGGCGAAGGTAAACGTCATTGGCGCGTAGGCTTACCCGACCCAACACTTAAGCAGTTTGCTCAAAACAAAAAATTACTGCAAGTAGAAGCATTTGAAGCCGTAATCGATTGCATATTAGAGCCTGGCGATATTTTGTATATTCCACCAGGGTGCCCTCACGAAGGTTACGCTGTAGAAAACGCACTAAATTATTCAGTTGGTTTTAGAGCGCCAAATCAACAAGATTTATTGTCGAGCTTTGCCGATCATATTATTGATACCGAAAGCGGACAAAAACGTTATACCGATCACAACATCACACTAAGAAAATCAAAAGGTGAACTTACAAACCTTGAAGTTGATAAAGTTAAAACACTGATGGCGGCACTTTTAGAAAATGACGATTTATTTAAACAATGGTTAGGCTCAACGCTTAGTCAGCCAAAACATGAAATGGATTTAGCACCAGTAGAACCCCCATTTACACCTGAGCAAATAAGCGATGATTTAAGTGATGAAGAAGCTGTGTTTGAGCGTTTAGGTGGCACGCGTGCTATTTATCAGCAGCTCGATACCGAAGTGTTATTAAGTGTAAACGGTGAAAATTACGCTATGCCATTAACTGACTTAGCGGCGGTAAAACTACTTACCGATAATACTGAATTTGAAAGTTCAGCATTAAATTTAACAAACCCAAGTTTAGTTTTTACTCAAACTTTTACTACACTTGTTAATGAGGGGCTTTGGTTTAATATAGACCAAGAGTAATAATACCAATTTTATTAATAATGGTGAGCATTTTGCAGCGTAAAATATTATGTATACAGGTCAGTTAAATTTTTAATTTTCACCTGATATTGGCTTAAATAATTTTGCTGTGATTGCTTACTCATTTTAATTGGCTATCAATAGGAGTTTGCAATGGGCTATCTGGTTGATAAGGTTGAGTGGGATATAAAAAAAGATATGCTACAAAAAATTCGAGAGCGAGTTTTTGTTTACGAGTTACATATCCCCAAGCACATCGAATTTGATAGCCTAGATAAAATTGCATCACATGTACTTGTTACAGACGATGCAAACTGCCCTATTGCAACAGGTCGGCTGTGTACAGATGGCTTAATCGGCAGAATAGCTGTATTACCCGAGCACCGTAATCGCAAAGTATATAAATCGCTTCTCAACTTTATTGTTGAATTAGCTTCCAACCAAGGTATAGAAGAAGTAAGCATTAATTGTATTTTAAATGAGGTAGAGCGTTTTAAGCGAAATGGCTTTATTCAGCAAGGAAATGTTTTTATGGAGGCGGGAATTCCTAGGCAACGTATGCAATGCTCTGTTTCGGCGTTTAATACAACCCCCTTCACACTTGTCCATTAGATAAAGAAAAGGGCAATAAATAAGCTATCACCCTCTACATTGTTACTTAACCCAAACTGTAGTTACTTTGGTTCATTTGCCCACAGCGGTTCATTATCATACATTTCGTACAAGCCATGTGCTCTATTTATAAGTAAGTTAGCAAAATCTACCTGCGTTTTATCACGCGCGCCTGTACTCATAATTTGATCCGCTTTTAATTGCCACTGCAAAGAAAAATAACGCATTGCATCGCGAGCATCTGTAGCTGCACTTACTTCAGCATGATCTGTAGGTAAGCGCCCTGTTACTACCCAATATGTTTTACCGTTTTGGGCTTTAAATTTCCACATTGCACAAAGTGGTGCTAAAAATCGGCTGTCTTTATCAACTACTGATTTTGGCATAATGCCCTTTTCGGCTAAATGTTTTTGCGCTGCTTGAAAACATTCGCGTTGCCACTGCATTCTTTGCTCATCAGTTATAACTTGCTCTTTTGCTGTTAACGGCTTTTTTTCTTGTTGTTGCATTTTTAATAACCTTTTACTTCTTTTTTAACACTCTAAGGGCTTAGTAAATAAGGTGCAAGTATAAAAAGGTCGTTTGCACCTTAAAGCGCTCTGTTTGCTGTGTTTTTAGCCAAACTATTATTTTATATTGTGATCAAACGAACCTACATCACCCGGAAAAACTACTGGAGACTCAATACCGTCTTTACTAACAGAGGCTACACCAAAGTAATAATTATCAATCACTACGTTTTTAAGTGTGTACTGTGAAACCTTACCAACGTATTTACTAAACTGCCATTGCGGCTCGCTCGTGTAACGCCAATAAATTTTATAGCCAGCAATATTTTCATCACTGCTTTGTTGCCATGAAAACGACGTATCAGCTGTAACAGCGCCCTTTATTTTAACTTCTTTTGGCGGTGCGGGTGCCCACGCCATAGACGCCATCGTTACCGCATTAAGTGAAGTTAACTTAGCCGTATAATCAAAATCAACACCTTCAATGGTATCGCCATACTCAACACCATTTTCAGTGCGTAAATCTTGATGCTGACGATCGTAGTGCTCGTTAGTTTCCATAATACGCACTGCTGCAAAACCTGCATCATTAAATGGGCGATGATGCCCACCACGACCAAATCTATCTAATCGATATACAAGCATTGTATCTAAATTAGGAATGTATCTGTCAGCAATAGTATCTATGTAGCGAGCTAAATTACGACTCGCAGAATCGACTTCACCACCTGTAAAGCGCCGAGTATTAGCTTGCTCTTTTGTTTCTACAACACGGGTACCTTCTGAAAATATACGTGCAGTCGTGTTATTAGTTACCCCATTAATACCAGTAATATTGCCAATCATATCGTTGTTTAAAACGCCATGAACTTGCCAGTTATGCTTTTGTGCATAAGCCGTTAATATTTTTCCGCCAAACAAGCCCTGCTCTTCACCCGAAAGCGCAGCGTAAACTACCGAACCATTAAACTTGTATTTACTTAAAACACGAGCAGCTTCTATTACTCCTGCCACGCCCGATGCATTATCGTTAGCACCCGGTGAATCACTCGTAAAGTCCATAACATCACTTACACGTGAATCTATATCACCCGACATCATCACCATGCGATTCGGCTCGCTCGACCCACGTTGAATAGCCACTATGTTAACCACTTCAACAGGATTAGGAATGCGTTTTTCGCCCGATATAGTGTCCTTTACTTCAATAATTTCCAGACAACCACCACACTGCACAGATATTTTTTCAAATTCTTTTTTTATCCAACGCCTAGCCGCACCAATACCTCGCGTATCCGATTTAGTCTCTGAAAGCGTATGGCGAGTACCAAAATCCACCAGCGTTTGAATGTCACTACCGATACGGGTAGCCGACACTTCACTTGCTATATCGTGTAACTTTTGTTGGTCGGTATATTGTAATTGCGTTTCACCATGTGCTGATAATGCAAGTGTGCAAGCGCCTGCAATTGCAGTAAATTTGAGTAACGTTGTTGTGATTTTCAAAGGTGTTTTAAGCATCTATTAGCTCCTAATTATTATAGTGTAACCATTACTTAACTAAGATTTTATGGCAATACATTTGAGGTAGATGTAGAAAGGAGCACGCTAAAGCGCAGTTATAGTAATACTTAGAGAGTTAATTGAGTCGTACAATCAACATAATACCGGTCATAGGAATTAACCCAAACATCCACAGCTTTATTCCTAAAATATATTTTTTAAAGCTCCCTTTATTTATACAAGATCTAACTCTACTTCTATAACCGTTAAAATCACCCAAAATTAAAAACACAATTCCAATTACGATTGCGTAAAATAAAGCACCAATAAGTAAAGGGTTTTGCTTAAAAGTACTGATTATTTTATCTAAGTAGTGAATGTCAAACGTCATAGCTAAAAGAAAACTATATACAGTAGATATCATGGCTAACAATGCTGCAGCATTGATGGCCGTATTTTTATTTCTTGAGTCTAATTTTTTCATCCACTGAGCACACACAAAATGAACAGCGCAAATAAATGTTCTCATTTTCAATCCTTGAATAACGTCTAACTAATTAATTGCTAATACAATATTATATTTTGAGGTTAAATTACAAACCTTGTTACACAATAATCTATTAAAAAATGTGTTTTTCGTGGCACACTGTCATTGTTTATATATTAATAGTTTAAGTTATGCGTCAGCTAAAAGAAGATACAGTTAAAAGTAACCTTATTGAGTCGCAGCAAAGTGCATACGGCCCCGTATGCGTGTATCAAAATAAAGAATACCGGTGGTTAACGCTTGCACAAAAAGCCAATGAAGACATTACAATTCAAGGCGTTATGAACCTTATACACCCTGAGCAAGTAATAGTACCGGTAAACCAGTGTATGATGTTATTTTTACTTAAACCGGTAGATACACTAAATATATTAAATCTAGGTTTAGGCACTGCAGGGTTTGAGCGAATTATGTATCACTTGCAAAGTAGTACGCCTTACATAAACACCATCAATACATTTAACACGGTAGAAATAAACCCAAACATTGCCTTAATTGCTGCCCAGCACTTTAAGTTACCAATTAAGCACAGCACCTATTTACAATGCGCCGAACAATATATTACCCAATGCACTGATCACTTTAACGTAATCACTATCGATATTTTTAGTGGTGAATATCACCAGCCTTTTTTAACCAGCGATAGCTTTTGGCAAAATATAAATAGCTGCAGTGAGCAAAATACGCAAGTAATCATTAATTTAAACCCACAAACTGGCCAAGAGCTGCAAATGCTTTTAGTACTTTTAAGGCAACATTTTAAGTGCTTAGCGATAATAGAGTTTAACGAATACAAAAATATAGTGATCATACTAAGCCAGCAAACATTAATGCACATAAACGTTGATGAAATACAAAACTCACCGGTGTTTATAAATTTTGCGCCAAACCTTTATAAAAGTATTAACAGCATTTACCACATTGAATAAAACGCGTTACCGCCCAGGTTCATGTTTTTCATAGCACGGTAAGCTTGTTTCTAGCTGCTCCCAGTTAGCTTTAGACGTAACAAAGTTATGCGATAAAACCTGCTCAGTAATATCGGTATCGAATATTCCTAAACGAATTCGTATTCTGCTTTTGTCATCATTGTTGCTACTGTAAACCGGCGAGCCGCAACATTTACAAAAGTAACGAGTGCGCCCTGGTTTAAAACTAAATTCACTCAGCTGCTCTTGTCCTTTAGTTATTATAAAGTCCTCAGTATTTACAAAGCCATTTGTTGCAAATGCAGTCCCGCTGTTTTTTCTGCACAATGAGCAATGACAATGGATAATAGTAGGGCGTGTTGTTCTTTGGTGGTTGAATTTGCAGCAGTGTGTTTGGTATTTAGGCAAGGCAGAGCCTATGATATGTGGTTGTTCCCCATACATAGGCGATAACGCAGCATAGATGCCAAACATGCGCTGCCCTTTGGGTTCTTTCTAGGGACGATTGACTCTTTGTTGCTCGGTTTTTACTTAGCCCACTAGGTTACAAACCTTGCGCCGCGATTAAATCGCCCCTAGATTGAACAAATTTCAATCCATAAAGATCAACACGCCCTAGTTATACTGCCCGACACTTCAACCCTTACCTCACCACACAAACACGAACCCGTATACATAAAACGTCCTAATAATTTAAACTCAGCTAAAGCTTGCCGAGCTGATTGAATGCAAAGGTTATATTACATTTTCAAGCTCTATCAAACCATACCTATTGCTTTAATGATTGACATAAAAACATTAAATTGGTTACATAACTCTCAATAAAAACTATAGCCAAAATTTAAATTGGTTAACCAAATATCAATAATATTACGAGATCCAATTATGCATTTTAAACACACGTTACTTTTATGTTTGTTAAGCACGCTAGCGTCGTGTTCAACCATTTCTAAAAACACGTCGAGCGATTGGCTGCTTATTGATGATTTTGAAAATTCACTTAACAATTGGCAAAGTGTCGATACGCAAAATGAAACTAAACCACAGGTTAAAAATCCACAAATAACAGTTATACAACCAGAACAAGCATCTGCATCAACAAATCATTATTTACTAAAAAAGCCTGCACGCGATGGTATTGTCGGCAATCGCAAAGCGCTTTCTTATACAAAACTTCCACAAGCGGTTGAAGTTGGTGACACCTACACATTTTATATGCGTATAAACGTGGCTGCTTTTCCTAATAACCATGCTTTTGGATTAAGCAACCTCACGCCAGAGCTAATTAATAAACATGCGTACGATGCGTTTGAGCCTACACTTCGCGTAACCGATAAAACAGAATCAAACGGGCTTGTAAATGATGGCGCATTAATGGTTAAAACCGGCAATGGGTATAGCAACATTCAAAACTACACAACCAAACAATCGGCCAAGCCACTGCTAACAAACACCTGGTACGACGTATGGTACGTTGTTAATAACGCAGCAGCCTCAGAGCAAGGTCAGCAATATGATGTTTACGTAAAAGGTGGTGAATTTAGCAAGCAAACACTGGTGTATAAAAATGCACAATTTAGAATAAAGCGCGAACAACCTCTTATATATTTTTTAGCAAACTGTAATACAGGCCCAATTAAAAAGCCTTACGGAAATGGTGGCCTCAGATATGACGATTTATACATGAGCAAAGGTACAAACCTAAATAACCCAATGCTATAAAGTCAGTGAAGTGTTTTTAGGTGTTCTTTTATACATAAGTTTATATTAATAACGCTCTAGCATATTCACAATTAATACCTTACAAACCTGCATTTAAAAATACTTAAATGGTATAATAGCCACCATTATTTGCCATTTAAGTTTTTAAAATGTATCGATTATTTGAAAAAATGACAAAAGCATTTCCTGAGGATCAACCTACTCAGCCGCCTTCTACTTTATTTGCTTTTTGTCGTCACTACACCAAAGGAATGGAACTGTCGTTGGTGCTAATGTCAATCAGCGCCGCCATGCTCGCTATTTTAGAGGTTTCTTTATTTAGCTATATGGGGCAGCTTGTTGATTGGTTAACGGCCTACACACCCGAAACCTTGTTTGTAGAGCAAAAGTCAGAACTTATCAAAATGGCTGTTATGCTCTTACTGGTATTGCCCGTAGTCGTATTTTTTCATTCTGCTATTTTGCACCAAGCATTACTGGGCAATTACCCTATGTCGATTCGCTGGTTAGCGCATCGTTATTTACTGCGCCAAAGTGTGAGCTTTTATCAAAATGAGTTTGCAGGAAGAATAGCCACCAAAGTATTACAAACCTCTTTAGCCGTTCGCGAAACAGTGACCAAACTACTCGATGTATTAATGTACATAGTGGTTTATTTTGGCTCAATGGTCTTTTTAGTTGCCGAAGCTGATTGGCGCTTAATGATCCCTTTACTGGTTTGGTTAGTTTTATACATTTGTGTACAGCTTTATTTTGTACCTCGCCTTAAAAAAATTGCCAGCTCACAAGCTGATGCGCGCTCAGAAATGACCGGTCGAATTGTTGATAGCTACACAAATATTTCTACTATTAAATTGTTTTCGTATACCCAGCGTGAAGAGCAATACGCAAAACAAAGCATGGATGTATTTTTACAGCCTGTGTACAAACAAATGCGCTTGGTAACCAGCCTAAACTTTGTTATTCAAAGCTTAAATTATTTATTAGTATTTTCAGTTACCGCTGTATCACTTTATTTATGGTCGCTTAGTGCAATTAGCGCAGGTGCCATTGCAGTTGCTGTTAGTTTAGCGCTTAGATTAAACGGTATGGCGCAGTGGATCATGTGGGAAATAAGCAGCTTGTTCGAAAACATTGGCACCGTAGCCGATGGCATGAAAACACTGTCTAACCCTATTGAAGTTGCCGATAAACAAAATGCCGATACGCTTAACGTAAGCCAAGGTGCCATTGAGTTTAACAATGTACACTTTAACTACGGAAAAGCTGCAAACGAGACTAATCGAAGCCCAGTAATGGACGGTTTAAACTTAAACATTAAGCCTGGCGAAAAAATTGGTTTAGTCGGCCGCTCTGGTGCAGGTAAATCAACACTTGTTAACTTGTTACTGCGTTTTTACGATACCGACTCAGGAACAATAAAAATTGATGGGCAAAACATCACTGACGTTAGCCAAGAAAGCCTACGCCGCTACATAGCGATGGTTACGCAAGACACTTCCCTGCTTCATCGCTCAGTAAAAGACAATATTTTGTATGGTCGCCCCGATGCAACGCAAGCTGAGATGATCAACGCCACCAAACAAGCCAAAGCACTTGAGTTTATAAACGACTTGGTAGATAGCAAAGGCAACAAAGGCTTTGATGCTCAAGTGGGCGAACGCGGTGTTACTCTTTCGGGCGGTCAGCGCCAACGTATTGCTATTGCACGTGTGCTACTTAAAAATGCACCCATACTTATACTCGACGAAGCCACCAGCGCACTCGACTCAGAAGTAGAAGCAGCAATTCAGGCAAGCCTTGATGATTTAATGACAGGCAAAACAGTAATCGCGATAGCGCATAGGCTCTCAACCATTGCACAAATGGACAGATTAATTGTACTTGATGACGGCGGCGTAGTTGAGCAAGGCACTCATGAAGAACTAATCGCTAAGGGCGGGATTTACGCAGCCCTGTGGACACATCAAACAGGCGGGTTTATAGGCGTCGATTAGCCATTAATATTACCTTACTGTAGACGTGGTTTATATTCTGCTGCTACCTAAACAAAAAAGCGAAGATGCCTTAAAGGCTCTTCGCTTTTTTGTTTAAAGTTATAAATAGAGTTTATAACTTTTTTATAAATTAAGAGATTAGTCTTAACCCTATCATTATCAGCATAACCACATTAGCAAGTACGCCGATTAAAAAAAAGTAACTACGCGGGCTTGGGTTTTTCTCCGTTGCTATAGCGTAGTACAGCGCCATGTGAATTAAACGCGCAATTAAGTACACCCAAATACACATAGCAAAAATCGGGCTTTGATAATTAATTACAAACGCAAATAACACCGTACCTATAAATAATGCGCTGTTTTCAAGCGTATTATGAAACGTACGATGCGCTCTAAATATAAAGCTATCGTGCGATAAATCCTCGTCAATTTTACCTGGTACAGCATTTGGCTCTTTAGCTTTGCTAAACGTAGCCACAGCCCACTGTACAAGCAACATAATTAAATAGAGGTAAAAAGCCAAATAGGCCGAAAGTGCAACTTCAGTCATTACTAAATCCCTTATTTTGTTTTTTAACTTAGTTTAGAATGCAATTTTAAAGCCTAAGTTAATACACTGATATTTAAAGGGTTAATTTAATAAGCCTGATTACATGTGTAAGTAACTCACGACGTTGTATAAAGTTTACTTGTTATGATTTTAAAAATAACATCAAAACTGAGCTGTATACTGCTGGATTTACTCCGATCTAAAAAGCTTAAACTCTTCAAACGCACAATCCCACAACACAACTTGATTACGACCCAAAGACTTAGCCTCATAAAGTGCTAAATCGGCCTGTTCAATTAACTCAGAAGGTGTTCTGGCTTTAAATTTAATAGACGTAACCCCAAAACTACACGTAACAGGAATATCATCAAATATCGCTTTTTCTACTTTAATACGAATAGCTTCAGCAATACGTATTGCTTGCTCTTGAGTCGTATTGGGTAAAATAATACAAAATTCCTCGCCACCAAAACGGGCAACGCTATCGCTCGTACGTATATTGGCTTGTAAAAGACTGGCAACGCCACAAAGTACGGTGTCGCCAATGCTGTGCCCATAAGTATCGTTAACACTTTTAAAATGGTCAATATCGACCATTAAAATACAATATTCTTCAATCTGAGGTAAATTCAAAAAGTCGCGATTCATAATCTCAAATAAAATGCGGCGGTTATAACAATTGGTTAAAGGGTCTCTCGCGGCCAAATAGTCTAACTCTTCATTACGTTTTTTAGAGGCAATAAAGCTTCGATAAACCAATAAAACAATAGCTAAACAAGCGGCTAATAAAAATGCGAGCGCAATACTCGCGTATTTGTTTTTTGCAAGCTCTAGCTCTGATATAACCCTAGCTTGGCCTGATATTTCAATTTCATTGTTTTTCTTTTCAAGCTCAAGTTGATGGAGTTTTTCTTTTTCTCTTAACGTCTCCAGCTCTATTTCCATTTTGTGAGAATGCAAATGTGCTTTTTCAAGAGCAAGCTTACTTTCGTCTCTTTCGTATTGAATGATTCCGGTCAGGGCTATTTCTTCTTCCGCGTAACGTAGTGATTCATTTATTCGTCCACGCTGTTTTTCTGCTATTCGAATTTCACGATAAGCGTATAGCATATGTAACTTATCATCTATTTCGGTTGATAAAGCGAGTGACCTTTTTAGTAAAGAAATCGCCTCATTTGTATCAATACCAATTAAAATCGCCGCAAGCGCTGTTAGCGACTTTATCTCATAAAGCTTACTGCCCGTTTCTCTGGCGAACGACAACGACTCTTTGTAATACTCTATAGCCTTGTTTTTATTCCCTTGGGCACGATAGATATTAGCAATAATACGCGCTGTTATAGAAATGTAGGATGTAAGATTTTTGGTTTTATAAGTTACGTAAGCTTTCTGAGCAAATTTCATCGCTGATTCTAAGTCGCCAGACTCATAGTTAATAACAGCCATTTCTCTTAAGGCCGACGCGAGCGTTTTTTCCTCGACCACACCTTTTGGTAAATCAATGGTTATTTGATAGAAAATCTCGGCCTGATCAAACTGCTTTAATCGTGTGTATAGCAGCCCCATTTGATTGGATGTTTTAGCAATCCCAAGCACGTTATTTACTTTTTTATAATATAAATATGCCTCATTTATATGCTTAAGTGATTTTTCATAAAGGTTGATATGTCGATAAATAATACCAGCACCTAATAATGCTTTAGCCAAGCCCACAGGATCGTCAATTTCTTTATGTATTTCTAATGCACGAGTGCTGTAATCAAGGGCTAAAACTAAGTTGTCTAAATAGCGCTGCGCTTCTGCTAGTGTATTTAATGTACGCGCCATCAACTTTAAATCATCTAAATTAGTATATATCTCTAAAGCTTTGGTATAAAAATGAGCTGTTTGCTCTCTATTTTCAAGGCGCTTATACGACTGAGCTAATTTTTTATACGTTTCACCTAACTGTTTTTGTATTTGTTCGTCTTTATTTACAAGGTATTTTAAAGCAGATGAATATTGCGTGATCGCGTCATTGTATTTTTTTTGTTCATAAAACGAATCCCCCTTTGTTAGGAGTACTTGTGCTATAAAAAACTCATCGCCATACACAAGCGTTGTTGGTAATAAAGTTTCAATGCGGTTAGCAAGTTCGTCATAACGTTTTTCATCTGATAATATTTTTATATAATTAATAGACGCCTTTATTTGGTTGCGTGAATCATTTAATTTACTGTAATAAGCCGAGGATTGTGAAAAATGATGAAGCGACTCATTAATATTGTTATTTTTTTTATTCGCTTTACCTAATAAGTTATGTAATTTTGCGCTGAGTAACGTGTCATCAGCACTTTGCGCTTGTAACAACAACGCCTTACTTAGTTCGATACTTGTTATAACGTCAGTATCCATAAGTAATTCGGCTCTTTTTAGCAGCCCTGCATTAGATTCATTGATTAAACTGTATGAGGTGGTTTCTTGCGCGTAAGCGCTACTTAAACTAATAAACAAAGCAAAAAGCAAAGCTTTCACTAACAATTTAGAATTATAAATTCGATTTACGAAGAAAGTGTGTACTTGCGAAGTTAAGTCCATCTTTCGCGTGTGATACGAGTAAGTGTAAAATTCCATATTTACCATTTTAGTGATTTGTTATTAATTTAATGCAAAAATTCTGGCGATAAAATATACACATAAAGACTGCAGGTCAAGTTTCGCTGCAATATGGGTAATTGTTAATTTATGATTTTAGCATAATTATGCATATTGCAGCTTAATTCTTTTTTAGCTTAATCGTACGCTGTAAGTTATTAAATGAGAAAACCTAGCTTCTTAGTTTAAGGGTAACCAATACAACACCGTGGTCGGTAGTTAAATCATCACGCTCATACTCGGGGTTTATTAAGTGCCTGTCGTAAGTGTTATAAGCGCTTACTTCAAAAAAGCTGTCATCGTAACTAGCGTCAAACTCACACGACAATAAAATGTAATCAAGCACAGAGCTGCTCGCGCCATAATAATGTGTTGGCGGCCTTAACGGTGCTGTCTTTGTTATATTTATATTTTTTACTTGGCTTTTATCCGCTGAATCAACAATCTCGCTGTTATTGCGATCACAATCACTTTGTTCATCGTTTGTTATTGCTTCATCGCTAAAAACCTCATCATTACTTAGCTGCGACTTAACAAACAAATCCCATGAATCATTTAGACAATATTTAGCTAAGTAGGTTTTAGCATCAAACGCAGGTGCAAAGCGTAGCGTACTCGTCAGTAAATGGCTTAATACGCCATCCGCAAGTTCATTATTGAAGTCCCCCATTAATAGCATGGGTTGTTGCGTAGCTTCGCGGCGAGTAATCATCTGTATCATTAGCAATGTAGCTTCACTGCCACGCTGAATAGTTGAGCCCCACCCTCCTGCTACATTTGCTTTTAAAATCTCAATTATGTTTTGCTCGGGCGCTAGCTCTTTGTTGTGTTCATCAACATTAATCATCGGGCGCTTAGATTTAAAATGCACCACATAACAATCAGTATTGCCTATGTGCGGCAAAGTAACGGTCGCTCTCAATACCTTACGACTAAAAGTAAACTCACTATTAAGGCCAAGCGTACTTGCAAGCTCACTATCATGCTCAACCGCTGCTACTTCAACTATGGGATATTTAGAGGCAATTGCTACCACGGGGCGTTTATAAATAAAGTCATCAATCACCTCGGGCGTATCAACTACTGCAAAGTAATTATAGCCTTGCTCAGCAACTAGCTTTTTTAACGAATCAATACTAAACACTTCCTGAAAACCAATCACATCAGGCGCATGTTCTGTTAAGTAATCAGCAATCCAACGCTGCTTTTTAGCCCACTGTTGCGCGGTATAAATTTTCTCAAACTCATAATACGCATTGGGTGGCTCAAGATAGTTAAACAGGTTAAATGTAGCTATTTTTAGTTGGGTGTTTTTAACGAAATGAGCAACGTTGCTTTCTGTGCTTGTGTTTATTTGATTAGTTAATTGAACTAATCGTTGTATTTTAAATTCAATTTTTTGGATAAAATTAGCCTAACTAAAATGTAAGGTATGTAGACTATACCTGTTAATTTACTATTTTTGATGATGTGTAAAGTACTGTTGAATCAACCCTATATTTAGTAGGAATATCAACAACTTAAAAGACAATGTATTTTACAATTAAGTAATTCACAAAAATACTAACCCTGACAACAACTTGCCAATTCAAACCTTAGCATTTTTATGTTTTCCCTCAATTGAATAGACCAATCGGCTAGCTCTACACCATCTTTTTTTGACTGAACCAATTTGAATACAGCCTCTAAACTATCCTCTAAAGGCTTTGGAGCTGAACCAGATTCAAAAAGAAGTTGCAACTTTATGGAAGAACCTCGTAGCTTATATGTCCAGTCATTTATATCTTCATTTTTTGGATTTTGTAAAAGTATATTAAGAATCTCGATAGATGCTTTGTGTTTTTCAGCCAAACGCCACTTATCTAGTTCGCGTTTACCTGTTAACTTATGGGTTAGATAAGCAATAAAAATACTTGAAAAAGCTGTAAGAATTGTTCCAAAAATACCACCAGCCAAAAATGCCGTTAAAAAAGTTGGTTGTTCCATGAATACTTCCTTTAATTAAAAAACAAACCTTTAGTTTGAATAAAATTTCTTAACTCCGACTCTCGGCTAAGCCCGAAGCTTTCTTCGACACTTTTAGCATGATTTATTTTACCAAATAACTCCTGAATCATACCAAATACTGAAGTGAATTCTCTATGTCGCATATGTTCAACAAGTCCATACTTTTTAAGTCCATAAATATGACAATCTATATCATTCTTATATCTTTTAGACAATTTTAAAGTTTCTCCTCCAACATTTATTCCAAGCACAAATTTTGGAGTGCTTGACGAAATAAATTTTATTTTATCTCTATTCAGCTCGAAGTTGTGATACTTTAGAATCTTAACTACTGATAATTTCAAATCCAAAAATTCTTGTCTACTCAAATCATTGAATGATGAAAATGTTATATCGTCAGCATATCTTGAATAAATTAAATTATTTTTATGCGCTAATCTTTGTAATTTACAATCAACATCAAAGAAGACTAAATTTGAGAGACTTGGGCTTGTTGGTGCTCCCTGAGGTAATACTCCAAAATTATCATTTTCCGAATTTGGATGCGTACACAATCGAGCCATTGCATAAGATGAGGAACCACTATATTTTAATTTTATCAATGACTTGTAAACTAATAACTCGTTGATGTTGCCAAAGAAGTCTGATATGTCGAATTTAACTAAAGATTTTGCCCCTAAATGCTCACTTGCACATTTTACTATAGAAGCTCCTTTATGATATGAAAAACATCTCCAATGAACGGGGATTTTAGATAGGACTTGTTGATTTATGGTTCTTTGAACCAACTTTAATCTTTGATTCGGTTCTTTTATTTCCCTATTCCCTAAATTTTTCCTAATGAAAAAAATTTTATAAGGGTTTTCTTTCCTTGTCATTATGTCGTGTAGAAAAAAATAATCCACGCCCGTCAAATGGCTAATATGGTTCAATCCATGAATATAAGTACGATTATTGAACTTTTGACTATTCGATTCTGAAATAATATTTTCGAGGAAAGTTAAGTCTATATTTTTACTTAGTCCGGTGGCTATATAAGAGTGAGTAGAGTTAATCGTCATGATAATACCTATAGTTTTATCTTTTAATCTTTAGACTTTAGACTTTACGACGACGAAGTCATCGCACTAGGAGTAAAGTCGTTTAAAACTGACATATGTTTACCTAATTCAAAATATTTAAAGATATTAAATATTTGAAAGTAAAACTTCCCACATAAAGTCCGAAACATCTCGAAAGATGCCAAGCCGAAATACGGCAAGAACACTAAAATCAAGTACAATTAACACTACTCATCGATTAGGGTAATAAAAACTTTCATTAATATCAATACCTTTGTTACTTATGCATAACGCACTATATTCGTTCTTTGTACGATTTGTAATTGATACGTTGTTACCTTGAACTTTTAAAATATCCAAACCAACACAGATCTTGATGTACTGTTTTAAGTGTACTTTTTCTATTTTTGTTAACTTAATTAAGTTAGCTAAGGTAGTGATTTCAAGACTAATCATTATTTTAAGTAAGCTTCTAAGAGCCTGTTTCATATTTTTAGTGTTTTTAGATGATGATAACTCTACTATCAATGATCTTGGAATACCTCTACTAGGAAACAAAGCTTTCCACTGATTCGGTAGCATCAACAAATTTTCATCTTTTCCTTTATATATTTTAATATTTTTATGTAAGATAGAAGGCATGTTATTTGGTGCTGAGTGTTCAAAGAAAACTTTGACAAAAGAATCTTTAAAGCCTAACGGGTATAATTCGTTTTTGTTCGCATATCTTTTACATAGCTGAATGAATTTCGAACTATTTAGTGAGTCATAAAATGTAGGGCACTTATTTATTTTTATTATTTTGACTAAATTCTTATTTATGTTTTCAGATAAAAAAGTAATACCTTTATTTGTAGCCATATAACTTAAAATATATATTTTGATTACTCCACTAGATACCCAGCTTTTTATTGTTTTATGTTTATAGACAAAGTTAAAAAACTCTAATGTTCTCTTCCCACTTCCAATGACATCATCTACTAAAATTATAGCTTTCACTTTTTCTGCTCTCATGCAGGAAAGTGATGGAGTATTATAAGTTTTAGTCTTTTGATTGTGTTCTAAAACCACCGACTTACCATAACCTCGCCTTAATCTTGTTACTAAATTCGATGTTATCGCTTCACTACCTAAAGGTTCGTTTGGCATATTAAAAACCGGGTTCTTACTTTTATCAATAAGGTCAAAATAAGAAACTTCATCTTTAGAAACTTCTCTAACTGGAATAATTGAAACTTTTTCTTCATCTTTTATGATTTTTTTAATCTCACTGGTAAGATCATCAATTACACTACTAGTCTCTATATAAATCAATTCATCAATCAAGTCCCTAGCATCAGTCCTATCTTCCGGATTAAATTGTTCTATCCAACTTTGGCATGAAGGTAAATTAGATTTCTTTATGCTACTCACCATACTTCTCACATCTAAATTTTGGCTATTTATTATAAAATGTATATAACTAGCTCTTTTAAACCTTTATATATTTTTCGTTTTTAAATAGTTTATCTGAGCTACTGATTTAACCACGATATTTAGAGAATTACCCATTACATACCCTAGGTCAATAGACAGTAAGAGATTTTATAATACTTTATATCCCTCAATAAATAGCATTAACGTGCTTAAACAGATAAAATTCGCGGCAATTAAATATGAGCGAAGTGAAGTTGTCATGAGTAGAAAGATTGAACTATTAGCCCCAGGCGGTGATGTAAACGCGGTAAAAGCCGCCATTGTAGCCGGTGCTAATGCGGTTTATTGTGGGTTAGATACCTTTAATGCACGTAACCGAGCGTCTAATCTTTCGTTTGATGAGCTTAACGGTGCACTTCGCCTAGCCCATGAATACGGCTGTGAGATATTTTTAACGCTAAATGTAGTTATATTAGAGCACGAAATGGGTGCGCTATTTAAGCTATTAAATCAGCTAGTAAATACCACGCTCGACGGTATTATTGTGCAAGATTTAGGGTTATTCAATATAGTTAAAAAGCACTTTCCTACTTTGCATATTCACGCATCAACTCAGTTAACTACGCATAACGAATCACAGGTTGAGTTTTTAGCGCGCATTGGCGCTACACGCGTAAATTTATCGCGCGAGCTTAACTTAACTGAAATTAAAATACTGACCGACGTAGCGCATAAGTGCGACGTATTAACCGAAGTATTTGTGCACGGCGCATTATGTATTGCGTTTTCAGGGCAATGTTATTCAAGCTCAGTAAGTGTGGGTAACTCGGGAAATCGTGGTCGCTGCTCGCAAGCCTGTCGTGATGAATACGAGCCAACGGCGATGGGTAACAAACATCCGTTAAACTTAAAAGACAATTCAGCTTATTTTGATTTACCAGAGCTTGTAGCCGCAGGTGTTGATTCGTTAAAGGTAGAAGGCCGTATTAAAGGCGCTAACTACGTACATACGGTTATTGATAGCTGGCGCAAACAAATAGACACGTTTGTGCAAACCGGTAACCTAATTGAAGACGATTCAAGCTTATACAAAGTATTTAACCGTAACTTTACTAATAAGTTTTTAACCGGCGACATGACCAAAAACATGTTTACCGATAACCCGCGCGACCATAGCTTTGATCACGCAAATGAAAAAAACAACGCAATTTCGGTAGTACAAATTTACGATGCACAGCAAGAGCTTTCCACTCAAAAAAGTGAAATTGATTCGTTAGTCAAAAAGAAAATTGAATTTTTAGATATTTCAAAGCGCGAGCTTACATTAGAATTTACAGGGCAATTAAATCAGCCATTCACTGTAAACATAATTATTGAAGATAAAAACGATATTACGCTTTCGAATAAAAACGAAAAAGAGCCCCTACGCTTTGAAGTTCAATCGCAAATGCCTATGCAAACCGCCGATAAATCGGTTGTTGATATTGCTGCTATTGATAAACGCTTTAAAAGCTTTAGTAATGCTAATTTTGAAATTAAAAATATGGATTACTCAAACTTAGGCAACAACTTAAGCATTCCGTTTAAAGAGCTCGCCCGTATTAAAAAGCAAGTCGCGTTTTTATTAAACGAAGGCAAAGATGTACTCGCGCCTGTTGAACTGCCTAAACTAGTAAACCACGAAAAAGCAGATAAAAACAAAACAACACTCTCTATTTTAATATCGGACATAAAAGACGTTCACCTATGTGATTTAACAGATGGCGATGTTTACTTTAAATTACCTGAGAGCTTTAGAACCGATAACGATAAATACATCAACGTATTTTTAGAGCACCCGCAGTTAATTCCGTGGTTTCCGGCGGTGTTAATTGGTAAAGATTTTGAAGAAGCGGTACGTTTGCTCGAGGTTGTAAAACCTAAGCTTATTATTAGTAACAACACAGGCGTTGCATTTAAAGCAGTGCAAATGGGTCTTGACTGGATTGCCGGTCCATTATTAAACACTACAAACTCTTATGCGTTACTAACACTACAAGAAGACTTAAACGCAAAAGGCGCGTTTATTTCAAACGAAATAAACAAACCACAAATACGTAGTATTAAACGCCCTAACAACTTTAAAATGATGTACAGCATTTATCATCCAATACTAATGATGACCAGCCGTCAGTGTTTTTTCCAGCAAACTGTAGGCTGTAAAAAACCACGTATTGACGCAAGCTGTATGTTGAGCTGTAAAAAAGAAACAACCGTTACCAATGTAAAAGGCATTAGCTTTGCTATTGATAAACAAAAAGGCGGCTACCCGAGCATCTATAACCATGAGCAATTTTTAAATATGGATATTGTGACCGATTATGCCGACAAGTTTGACGAGTTTATGATTGATTTAACCGACATTGGCTCAGGCGATAAAGAAAAACTCGATAAAGCGGTGTTACTTGCGCATTTTCAGGATTTAATTAGCGGGCAAACACACGCTGCTGATCAGTTAAATCACATGGTAAAAGTAAAAACACGTCAGCAATATGTTGAAGGCTTAAATAGCTAAGGTAAGTATTAAAATGACATTGCCATTATTATATTCATTACAACACTGCCCATATGCAATGCGCGCACGAATGGGTATTTTAATGGCAGAGCAACACGTGCTTCTACGCGCTATAAAAACTAAAAATAAGCCACCGCATCTTTTGCAAATATCGCCAAAAGGCACGGTGCCTGTTTTATTACTGCCGAATAATCAAGTTATAGATGAAAGCCTAGATATTATGCTGTGGGTCTTAAAGCAAAACGATCCGCATAATTTACTGCATACTCAAGACCCATTAGCACTTGAGCGCATGCTTGAATTAATTAAGCTAAACGACACACAATTTAAGCCAGTGCTCGAAAAGTACAAATTTTATGCTCGCACAAAAGACATGGCACAAATTTATTATCAAAAAGCCTGCGAAGAGTTTATTAAACAATTTGAAGTAAAGCTAACTACCCATAAATACCTAATAGGCAATGAAAAAAGCCTAGCCGATTATGCTCTGCTGCCATTTATTAGACAGTTTGCCCGCGTAGATAAACACTGGTACTTACAAAGTGAATACACGCATGTACGCGCATGGTTAAACGAGTTTTTGCACGCCCCCATGTTTACCAAAGTTATGACCAAATTTGATTTGTATATGGACTGCGGCGAAGAGTTTTTATACGGCGTTAAAAAACCTTAACTTAGCCTTTTTTTATAAGAAATTACATTACTATAGCTACCTGTAAATCTCAGCATTGAATTATTCTCATCATCGAATTTAAGCCTTTTATTTACGCTATACTGCCCTCCCCATTACTAACAAACGCTATGCATTATGAACTACTCAAACTTTGGCACTAAATTTACACAACCCAACGGCATTACTCAGTTAATGGAAGATTTAGGGGGTGCTAAAAACAGCAGTAATCCTAATATTGTTATGCTCGGTGGCGGTAACCCCGCATTAGTACCACAAGTAAATGAGGTTTTTTTAAGTGAATTACAAAAACTCGTTGCCAGTAACAAGGTATCGCAAGTATTTGGCCTTTACGACGGCCCAACCGGTAACGACGAGTTTAGAGCGGCATTAGCAGGCCAGCTAAATAAAGAGTATGCATGGGATATTAGCGCCGATAACGTAGCACTTGGTAATGGCAGCCAAGCTAACTTTTTTGTACTGTTTAATATGTTGGCAGGCGAAATGCCGGATGACAGCCATAAAAAGATTTTATTTCCCCTTGCGCCAGAGTACATAGGTTATGCCGATCAAGGTTTATCGGCTGATATGTTTATTGCCATAAAGCCTGATATCGAAATTTTAAATACAGGTAGCGCATCAAAACAGTTTAAATACGTAATTGATTTTAAAGCAGTTGAAAAAGTACTAGCAAACGACAGCAGCATAAGCGCGCTGTGCGTATCACGCCCTACCAATCCAACAGGTAATGTAATTACTGACGATGAAGTAAAACACCTTGATTTGCTCGCTAAGCAATATGGCATTCCACTCATTATTGATAACGCGTACGGCGATCCGTTCCCAGGTTGTATTTACACCGACGCAAACCTAACGTGGAACTCAAACATTATTTTATGTATGTCACTTTCAAAACTTGGCCTACCGGGTTTACGCAGCGGTATTGTGGTTGCAAACAATGAGATTATTAAAGCAATTGGCCGCGTAAATGGCAGCATGGTGTTATCGCCAAATAGTATTGGTCCAAGCTTAGTGACACGCTTAATTAACGACAACGAACTACTGCCACTGTGCCGCAACGTTGTACTGCCTTTTTATCGTAATAAAGCACACATAGCGATTGAGTTGTTTGATGAAGTATTTGCCGAACTGCCTGTTTATTTGCACAAAGTTGAAGGCGCATTTTTTATGTGGCTGTGGTTTAAAGATGCAAAAATGACAAGCGAGGTGTTGTATCAAAAGCTTAAAGAGCAAGACGTGTATGTGATCCCAGGTCACAACTTTTTTATCGGCATTGACGACAGCTGGGCGCACAAGCACGAGTGTATTCGTATTAACTATGCTACCGATGCAGATACCCTAAAAAAAGGCTTAGAAGCGATTAAAAACTTAATAAAGTAAATATACTGATGCCGATATTAATATCGGCATAAGTCATTTAACTCGCTTATATATTCGTTTAAAATTCATGCAAACGCACTGTATCCCCTTTAAATTTATATACAAGTTGGTATCCTACGCAACCTTTTTTAATAGCAATTCGCTTAATTAAGTGATCTATCAGAGGTGAGAAAATCGTGTCGATAACCAGGCAAAAATTTCGTTATTTAGTTGTTATCATTAATTGCTCCTGCATTGCTCTACCTCCTGCATCCATGCAGTCGTATAGCAGAAATTTTTAACGCAGTTAGCGTCAAATTTAATCCCTCAAATTGATTAAGTATTATTTCGGATTGGTATAACATATGCTTATTAAAAAAGAACCAGTCAAGGGGCGACTATCGCTGCAGGGCACTTAGTTTAAGTGGCAGCAATAACACAATCGGCATCGCGTATAAATATCGGTTTTAAACGTTAGATGTAACTTTAAATAGCAACATGCAATAGCACTATTAAGGCCAATTATGCGATTAGGACCAGGACTACTCGTCACCGCTGCCTTCATTGGACCAGGGACCATTACTACCGCCAGCGTGGCAGGTGCAAACTTTGGTTTTGCACTTATATGGACATTACTGTTTTCAGTAGTTGCCACTATATTATTACAATCTATGGCGGCACGCCTTGGCGTTGCTACCGGGCAAGATTTAGCTCAAGCGCTCAGAGCACATATTCAAACGCCTTTATTTAAATCTTTAGCTATATTTTTAGTCATTAGCGCCATTGGCGTGGGCAGTGCAGCTTATGAAGCGGGTAACTTAAGTGGGGCTAGCATGGGATTAATTGAAATATTCCCTCAAGTTAGTCCTCAACTATGGACACCACTTATTGCTTTTTTAAGTGCAGCTTTACTATATAGCGGCAAACATAAAGTGGTTGAAAACGCGCTAATTTTACTCGTTATTTTAATGAGCTTAGTGTTTATCTCAACACTTGTAATGGCAGCCCCTTCACTGGGTGATGTATTTGCTGGTTTTATTCCTAGTATGCCTGAGGGTTCGATTACAACCATACTAGCTTTAGTTGGCACTACCATTGTGCCGTATAACTTATTTTTGCACTCCGGCGTGCTCGCTGCTAGACACGACAGTAACAGCGACATGCAAAAAGTGATTAAACAAACAAATGTTGATACAGGCCTATCAATCACTTTAGGCGGTGTGATCACTTTAGCTATTTTATCTACAGCTTCAGTTGCATTTTATGGCACCGATGCGGGGCAAATTAGTGCGGCCAATATGGCCGTGCAGCTAGAGCCATTGCTTGGTGACGCCGCTCATTACTTTTTTGCTATTGGTTTATTTGCTGCAGGTTTAACAAGTGCTATTACAGCGCCACTTGCCGGTGCTTATGCTGTGTGTGGCATGTTAGGTTGGTCAAACGATATGGGTAACACGCGCTTTAAAGGCGTCGCTATTGTTATTTTATTGTTTGGTGCTGCGGTGGCCTCATTAGGTTTAGACCCAGTAGCGGTGATTATATTCGCACAAGCGGCTAACGGGTTATTACTCCCTATTGTTAGCACCTACCTTGTGTGGCTGGTTAATCAAAAAGGGGTTATGGGAAACTACACTAACTCTTTGGCTTTAAACCTAGTCACCCTACCCGTTTTAATCCTAATTTTTGGGCTAAGTAGCTACAAACTAATTAGTTTAATTTTTTAATTAAACTCTAAAAACCATATTTAAAGGCCGCTGTTTATAATAAACAGCGGCCTTTATTAATCACCAAATAACGCATAAGTCGTACTTATATTCACATATCTAATATTCTTTTTGGGCTTTAGTTGCCTTAACTAATTGCGAAAACGCCAAACCACCTACCGCGCCTGCAAGCAGTTGAGCATAAAAACCCCAGCCTCTTGCGCCCGCTATAATATGAATATTCATAATTGATTCAATGGCAATTAACACAATAGCAAATGCCACAATGCCAGCAATAACAAATAGCTGAGTACTGTATTTTTGAACCTTTTTATTAAGCTTTGCGGTAACAAAAAAAGCGATGGCAAGTGCTACGGCAATAATAGCGCCGTAGGTAGGTAATAGGCCTAACCAATCATCAAACGTTAAACTAGCACGATCACTAAAGCCCACCACTACACCTACATTAACTAATTGATTGACAACGTATTGGCTATGAAACAAGCTAGCAAGTGTGAATGTAAGTAACCAAGAAACTAAAAATGAAGGCAATATACGTGTTAAAAACGACATGGTTATCTCAACTTAAAATAAAGCTTTTCTCTTATGCAAGCCATGCTAGCAAAGGCTTGCTCCGTAAACAATGTATCTCTTTTTTTACTTTGCTTTCGCTTTTTTCGTTTTCTGTTAATGCAGATGCTGCGCTACCAAAGGAGCAATACAGTACACAAACACTGGCTACGCAATTACAGTCTCCGTGGAGCATGGTTGAACTACCAAACGGCACATGGTTAATTACAGAGCGTGATGGCCACGTAGTTATAGTTAAAAACAATGTGCAATCAAGAGTAAAATTAAACCTAACAGGTTTATACGTAGCAGGCCAAGGTGGTTTACTCGACATTGTGTTATCACCAGATTATAACGACTCAAAAGAAATTATTTTTACTTATGCCCAAGGTGGTGCAAGCGCAAACAGGCTTGTTGTTGCCAAAGCCACGTTTAATGGCACTGACTTTTCAAAACCTAACATTATTTATAAAGTAGCGACTGATAAAAACACACCGCAACATTACGCAGGACGCGCCCTTGTCCTACCCGACAATACGTTATTAGTTTCAACGGGCGATGGGTTTGACTTTAGAGAGCAAGCACAAGTTATCACCAGCCAACTTGGTAAAATATTACGTATAAACCTAGATGGCACCATTCCAATAGACAACCCATTTATTAATCACAAAAACCCAAATGCGCATGCTGTTTACTCACTCGGTCATCGTAACCCTCAAGGCTTAGTTTATGATTACGATACGCAGCAAATTATTAGCAACGAACACGGCCCTGCAGGCGGTGACGAACTAAACTATTTAACCGCTGGCACTAATTATGGCTGGCCGGTAATCACCTATGGCAAAGATTACTCGCAAGCGCGTATTTCACCCTTTACCGAATATAAAGGCATGCAAAAACCAAGTGTTAATTGGACGCCATCAATAGCGCCATCAGGCATGGCGTATTACGGCTCTAAACATGCAGCTTTTCCTTCATTACAACAACATGTGCTTATCACTACTCTTGTTGATAAAAAGCTCTACAGCGTTAATCTGGTAAGTGGTGAATTTACGCAGTCTCACGTATTTCCCAAGGCCGCAGGCAGGTTAAGAGATGTGTTTATAACTGATAAAGGTAACGTCGCAGTATTAACAGACGGTAAAGAGGCAAAGCTAATGTTGATGACAGCAAACTAATTCATAAAGCAAATAAAAGCCGCTGCGCTTTTAAAGTAAGTAGCGGCTTTCAATAAGCCACTTTGGTTAATTAAGTAATTTGATCAGTAAGATCAGGGGTTAACCCCTTTAGTTTTAAGATTAAGGTGAGCGTCTTCATTATGTTATTAATAACGTTCTTGTCTCCAATTGCCTTTGCATATACTTACTGTGCTTGTTATTTACCCGATTCTAATTGCTGTCTCAATAATTCAATAAGTTGAGTGTTAAGCCCGGTAATTTCTGCTTCTAGTACCCTCACTTTAGCCTGCGACTCTTCATCATCTTTACTGCGTAATAATGCAGTTTCCTGTAATAGTTTTTCTATCTTTTCTTGTATTTCAGCAATCTGTTCATCAATAGGGTCACCTTCTGATTGTGATGCCTGACTTGCATCTTCATTGCCTGATAATTTACGTAACGCTTCACGATTTTGATCTTCCAGACTTTTTTCTTTTCCTTCTTCGGATATATCCACTTGGTCACTTTGAACCGCTGCTTTGTGCACAGTCGCTTTTTCGGTTACTTCATCAGCTACCACCTTTAAAATTTGTTTTTGCGGGTAAGTATCTAAAGGTTTAGAGGTTATGTGAACTGACATTTTATCCATTTTAATATTCCTTGTTCCGTCAATTATTAGCGACCAGTGGTTAACTATAAATATAATGCTTTACCAAAAGCCAATTGTAATAGCCCTTGTTTGATTCTTTATTAGATTACACTTCACTCACAAGCTTGCCCATTGCTGTTTTAAACCAACAAGGTGAATAATACCAAAAGATAAACAAATAATAGAACTCCAAATCCAAAACTCAGGCGAACGCCCCATAGGGTTATTTATTAGAAAGAACCCTGCAACACCTCGGGCTAAATAAATAAAAGTTATTAATACAAGAGCTAGGCGGATGAATGGAAGTTTAAAAATAACACCTGCGGCTGAAAATGCATACAATGACCAAGTTGATAGAATCAGAACAATTACACTAGTAATAAGAGTTGGTTTAATACTTCCTTGCTCAGAAAGTAATGCCATTTGCTCTCCTGCACCGAAGAACCGATACCAAGAACCTCCAAAATAGATACAACCCAAATGCAAAGTTGCTACAACAGCACTTAATGTACCTGCAATTATTAGAAAAACATTCATAGAGCGATAAAACCTCCGTGAGACATAACGAACATGTAAATTAGCTGGTTTATTTATCTTGATAAACAAACCATAGCCGGGTTTCTACCTGGGTACAATCGATTGTTGAATGTTTACGCGTGATATCAAAGCTCGCATTAAACTAGACAGCCACTCCAATTGTAAATTAATCTGGCCCTAATGGTGAGTTTACGCAGTCTCACATATTCCCAGAGACCGCAGGACGATTAAGAGATGTGTTTGTAACAACTGAGGAAAATATAGCTATATTAACCGATGGGGAAGATTCAAAGCTTATATTGGTGATACCGAATTAATTTACATGAAATAACCAATAATAAAGCTAATGGCAAAAAGAAAGACCTGACCCCATGGTATTTTGTTGTTATGTTGCATTTACCACAGGTTGGTAATTAAAAAAAAGAACTAAATTACGAACCGTAGTTACTTTGCCATAAAATGGATTTTCTTCATATCCGTCTAAACTGCGACCAGTTCGCTGAGCTATAATTTCTATTAGATCCAAATCTAAATCATCTCCATCGAACTTGAGCGTATCGAATAAATGATCTGTCGCTTTTAGCGGTACTAATTGATCAGAACATATAGCTCGTTGAACTTCCTCATATGTAGCGCGAATTATCCAAGTATCTACTTCGCGAGCATCGAACTCTCTTGCGAAGTTGCAAATAGTAATACCGTTTCGGTCTGTGCACAGTTTTGCAAAGTAAGCATCAATCTTTGATTGTTCGAAGTAACTCCAGACAAACGCTAAAATCGCGATACCTGCAAAAACTACCAAAACAATTGGCGAATAATAAAATGTAGCAAGAAATAAACAAGCCGTTAGAAAGAGAGCTATTTTCCCTCCCTTTTGCGGTTTGTATTCAGGCATAAATCTAGATGCTAGCTTCATACTTATCCTTGCAATATAAACGCCCACTTAAGCGGACAAAAATAGTTGGTTAAAATGTGAATCGAAGCGGAACCTAACCAACTGTATTTGTTCCGTTTGAAATGCTTGTTAGGGTTTTATTAATTCTGCCCATTTGTTGTTTAAAATGCCAGTCTCTTGCCCAACTGACATTATTACTGGACTGATATTATTAGTTTTAGGCAACTCGAAAACTACGTCATAGACGGTTATATCTTTAGCACTTGTACCATTAGATTTAGCCCATTCTAGAATAGCAGGATCTTTAGTATCAACGATACTCGCTTTGTCGAGCGCCTTAAAAAATACATAGTGCTCTAATTCAGATTCAATTTTCGTTGGGTTGCGTTTAATAGAAAATTCAATAACAAGAAGTTCAGGCTTGTTACTGTACAGCAGAGAAATATAACTTTCAGCTTTGTTTTTATATGCAGCTTCTGTATTCCAGAATTCATCAATTTCATTCGAATACGCGAATGTTGAAATAAATACGAGGA
Organism: Pseudoalteromonas sp. NSLLW24; assembly: GCF_015864725.1. NCBI lineage: Bacteria > Pseudomonadati > Pseudomonadota > Gammaproteobacteria > Alteromonadales > Pseudoalteromonadaceae > Pseudoalteromonas > Pseudoalteromonas sp. NSLLW24. Next base: position 112,980 of record NZ_JADYWQ010000015.1, read on the forward strand.
AAATAAAAAGTAGTTTAAATTTCATCCGTGACTCCAGAAAGCCCTAACGAGCCTGTAGATTAACTCGTTTTAAATTTATTTTTATTGATGCATTAACCATAGCTGAGTTCCTATTTTGGTTCAATTGATTACTGTATTTTTACGCAGAATATAAAGAAGTGTTTGGTGTTGTTTAAATTGGCGTTTTGGAAGTGATTACGAGTGGTTGAGTGGCTTTTATTTAGGTTAAAAGGGCTTCCCCTTCTTAATGCATCGTGTTTTGCAGTTTTTCTATATTATGAACAATACAATACAGTTGCCCCAGCGTAAACTAAAGGTATTCACTTTCGTTTGACCTCATAAGGCCAGTTTATTCATGTCTTTATTGACAGTAATTTTAGGATGGGTGTCTAATTAATTTTCCGTCGCTGACATACAACAATACGCAGGCATTGCTCCAGTAACCGAACGCAGTGGCAAAAAGGAATGGATACACTGGCGGTAATCATGCACTAAGTTGTTAAGGTAAACGTTTGTGGAATGGGCAGGATTATCTGTGCGCTATTCATTTTGGGCAAAAGCATATTATCGGCAGCAAGAAGCCAAAGGAAAGCCCCATAATACCATCATCAAATCATTGACGTTTAAGTGGACACGAATACTATTTAGGTGCTGGAAAACACATACGCCATACGATGAATCAACTTACTTAACTGCATTGAAAAGTAAAGGATCACCGCTGTTAAAATTTGCGGTGGAAAGTGAGCTTTAGCGCTTGCTGTCCACCTCAGGGCGTGTTGTTAGCTGTAGATTAGTTGCGGGGGTGTTCGTTACATTGCTGCTTTTTACCAAAAACACCAAACCAAAATGTAAGTTCCAAAGCCACACCTAAAACAACAAAGATAACTATGCCTTGAGAAAATCCGTAGCCATACGAAATAAGAGCGGCTAATAATAAACCCGCCAAAATTATCCATTTGTGTAATATTTTCATAAATCCCTCTTATTAAAACAATTAAGTACCAATTAAATATATGTGCAGAATATTTTTTGAGCAAGGGCAAATCTGTAACATTATATAATCACAACAGTACGACAATACAGCTAACGCTCCCATAAGCCGTGAGCTGTGCTGGCACAATTTGTTGCGCCTTTGTTCTTTGCAACAGCGTTGCGAATCAGCTTGATGGGCTTGTATGGATAATAAACCCATAAATTAATTAATACTTTAACCAAGTTCGGGTAATGTGAGGCCCAAGCTTTGGCTGC